>CALVIV010000001.1 GCA_944331935.1 uncultured Bacilli bacterium
GAGGAATTGGAATAAATTTAAATACGGAAATATAAAATGTGTAAAAAAAAGTGTCCTAAAACTTGACATAAGTCCAATAAAACTATAGCATCTCTTGTTCCTAATTGTGCATTACAATTAACTTTAAAGTAAAAAGGAACATTCATTCCACTATATATCTGAATCAAACTTTTCATTAATTCAGGTAATTCTTTTGAACTTGCATTTATATAGAATCTATGACTAATTTCATTTACCAAGTATTTTTTATCATTTTGCAATTTCCAAGATTGAAAAGTGTACCATCCTAATTGATTATTCAATATAGAGTCCTGACCATTGTCCATAAGCCTATATGTACCTTTTTTTTGATAAAACTCTTTTATATTCATAGCCATTTCAGCAACTCGTGAAAATTCTTCACTAGTAGTTTTATTGTTGGAATCAGTATTTAATTGTTGTTTTAATAAATTTCGCATATTAGTTACATTAGAATTTTTAGTGATTGATTTAGCCATTTTTACATATTCTTCAATTAATCTTTTAATTAAATTTTCATCAATACTTACATGAACACTTTCTATTAAACTTTTTCTGTTTATTTCCAAGGATATCACCACCTTCTTATTTATTTTTACAAAGTTGTTCCATTATTTTTTTTAATATCATATCTACACAGTTATCAAATATTCTATCTAATTCATTTTTGCTAAATAATTTGTAATTATGTTGGAATAATAATTCATTGAATTTTAATTTATTGAATTTAATAAAGCCATTATTTAAGTAATTTAGTCTATAATCTACTAATTCATCGTTTACAAATCTATTTTTTAAATACTTTATATTATTTTTTATTGCTATATCGTCTTTCGGTAATTCTATCTTTTTTTCTTTAAATAAATATTTACCATATAGTTCAAAGTCTTTATGTTTATACTTTCTCTTTTGTCTTTTTTTATCTTCTATATCAATATTTAAGATTTTCCCGTTTTTTAACTTAATACCAATTATATTATTATTAGCATCTTGAATCCATTTATTAGAATAAATTTCGTTGTTATAAAAATTATCGGCAAGTAGATGACAATAATATCCTAATATTAATGGATTAGATAGGTTTTCTTTATAATCTTTTAAAAACAAGTCAATATCAATCATGTGTTCCTTAAGGCAATTGGGAAATGGAATAGTATGATTATCATAGTGTGCTTCGTCTCTACTAATTAGGTTGCTTTTATCTACATCAGGAAGTAAATTTCCGTAATAGAATAAATCTTTGTCCAAATTTAATTTATCATTTATCCTTTTTGCGATTGCTAAATGAATTGACCAACTAGGCATTATTAACTCCATTAATATTAAATTCTTCTTTCATCATTTGAAATATTTTTAATCTTTCTTCTTTTGTAAAAATATCTTTTTGACTTTTAAACTTATTCAAAGCCCATTTCCAAAAGTTATATCCAAAATGTTTATCTTTATAAATTTTATTGAATAATTTTAATTTATTCTTATATCTAGGTATAAAGTGGAAATGCACATTAGGTTTTTCGTTATCTCTATATGCATTATTCATTAAACATGCAAAATTAAACATCGTGGCATTAAATAGTTTTTTAGATATTCTTTCCAATTCTTTTTCTAATCTACCAAGTTCTTGCCAATCTTCATCGGTTAAATCACTTAAACTTTCTTTATTACAAGATATTATACAATCACCAATGAATTCCTGACACCAGTCCACAAAAATTACATTCCAATTTTTACCTTTATATAATTCCATAATTACTATTCTCCTAACTAATCACTTTTATATCTTCTATTTCATTATAGCATATAACATTATTTTCTTCTATATCTCTAAATCAAAATCATCATGATCTTTGTGTTTATCATTTTCTTTATTCCAATCATAGTCATCTTTTATATCAGTAATTGTTTTATCACTAAATATTCCATGCTCGTATAAGTCTTTTGAAAATTCCCAGTAATCTTCACGTTCTTTGTCTTTTCCAAGCATTTTATGTTTGATAAAGTTGATTAATCTATCAAATAAATCTTTAAAATGATTTACTAGTTCTTCAAGGTGTTTATTATCTTTTTTCAATTCTTTAATCTCTTTGTTTTTATTATCAATGTTTTTAGATAGAGTATCTACTTTAAGAGATAATGCTTCATTGTTTTCGGTTAGTATTTTAATTTTTTCTCTATTTTCCTCTAGTTCAGTATCAACATTATTTAGGGTAACTGATAGTTTTTCAGTTCGTTTAAAATCAGAGTTTGTTTTATCAACTTTATCAATATATTCTAAAATTTTATTTTTATCATCTTCGGAAATAGTATAGGTATTTTTTACTATTGGTGCTTTTTTAAGATTATTGACTGTGTCTTTAATATCAGTAGTGCTTTTATCAAGTTCACTAGATTTTTTACTGGCTATTTCTAGTGCTTTTTTATCTTTTTCCATTTGGTCTTTCATAGCTTGATAATTTCCCATGTCTTTGACATTTATATCTTTGTTTCTGCCTTTTTCTTTCTTTTTCAAAATGTCATTTAAGCCATATTCTTTATTAAAACTAGCGATACATAGAGTTCTCATTTTATCTTGTAATTTACGAAGACTATCTCTTGTGAAAACATCTCCTTTGCCAACTTGTTTTTTCAGACCATTTTTATTTTTATATTTTATTGGTACACCAACAATGTGAAGATGTGGACTAGTTTCATCATAATGAATAATCGCACTGGCTATTTTGAAATTTGGTAATTGTTCTTCTAAATCGCTCACTTGTTCTTTAAAAACATTAGTCATTTTATGTTTGAATTTATCATCTTTCGTATCCCAATATTTTTTATCTCCAAGTTCAATGATGATTTCGCAAGCAAGGTCATTTTTAGAATTATCACTTATCTTTTTGAAATAATCAGTAATCTTTCTATCATCTCTTGTTTGCCTAGAATTATATTCATCTACTGCCTCTTTAAATTCTTCTTCATAAAGTTTTTTTACATCATCATAAAGAGAAGAAGTACCTCTTATTATTTCAATTAGTTCTGTATTATTATCATATTTACGGTAATTATGTTTATCAACTCTTGATAAGCCTCTTGCATTTTGAATTGCATTGTTAGATAAAGAGGTAGAGCCAGAAGCATTATTTTTAGCCATATTTCTTGATGATGGTTTTCTGTTTTTATCACTACCAAGATGTAGTGAATAAGATAAGGTACTCATTTATTTTTGCCTCCTTTCATAGATATATTTTGGCTCTGACAAAATATTTAACCCCCTAGGTATTTTGACGTAAACATCAAAATAACCTGTGGGCTAGGGATATTCCCTAGAACCCTTTTAGACTTATTCCATATTGTTTTAAAGTTACCACAATAAAACAAAATTACATAAGTCTTATAAAATGCTATCGCCACTTTCATTGAACAAAGTTCAACAAAACGTGCCACGCATTTTATTCTTCTTCATACACCGTACATTCTTCTAACCCAATTTCATTAGCTGGTTTTACTTTTGCAAATGATATTCCACTTACCATTTCTTCTCTAGTGATTACCCCATCTGTTTTATCAGGAATATATTTAAACACTGCCTCATTATCTTCTAGTAAAGTTCCGTCATCTTGAATCACATATAATACGCCAAAATCATATTCTTTCATTTTCATATCAGGATCTATTTTACGGTAATCTTCCATAGGGAATACTCTAACAATTGCTTTATTATCTTCTTTAAAATCGAAATAAAACACCTGTTTTTCTGTATTATAAATTGCTTGGTAAAACTTAACATCATAGAATTGTCTTAATCTCAATATATGTTGCCATACCTCGTTTTCATCTCTATACTCACTAAAACGAATAGAGCCTACTACATTTCCAAATACTGCTGTTTCATTTTTATCAAGAAAACCGTTTCTATATAAATCATTCATAGAGTTAGCGACTGACTCTCTAAATCTAACAAAGTCTACAATACAAAGTTTATTATTAATTTGCTTTAAAGTAATTTCTTCAACATAATTCATAATCAAATTGGCTTTTTCTTCTCTTGTAAAATCTTTCCAGCGTCTATTATATTCTTTAAACTTTTCAGGGTATTTAATTGAATTGATATAGTCTATATCTCGTTTGATAAGTATATCTTCAGGAGTAAACTTTAACTCATCACAGATTTCTGACTCACTTAATTTTTCTTCTAAATCAGCGATAGTTTTTTCTACTTTTTTACGTTCTACATCATATTCTTCTAAAGTAAATACCTCATTAACATATGCCTCTCTAATTCTTTTAAACTTATCTTTTTCTTTCTTTAATTCTGCCACAATTTCTTCTTTTGGGTTTTCTATTTTTTGCTTAATCATAGGTAAAAAGAACTGATTAACAACACTATCATATTCCACAATGTCATCTATGAACTGACTGATATATTCTTCTACTACTGCCTCTTTTATAGTAATTTTACAATCATTACAATAGTAATAAAAATATGAATTACCATTTTTCTTTGTTGTTGCTTTTCCACCTAATATTCTGCCACATTTAGGACATTTTAACTTTTGCAAGAACAAATAAGTAAGTGTTCTTTGATAAGACCTAGAGTTCTTTTTCTGTTGCACCTGACATTCCTCCCACAATTCTTTTGATACTAAAGGCTCTACAACATCTTTGTAATAAGTGGGGTGTTTTGTTCTTTTACCATGAACAAAATCTCCTTTATAAATTTCATTTTCTAATATTTTTAAAATGGTCGTATCATACCAATTTGTTTTTCCTAATACTTTTTCATCATTAAAAATATTTTTTATTTTTTGATAAGATAAACCACTATGATATAAGTTAAAAATTCTAATAACAACATCTTTTGTTTTCATATCAGGTACTAAAGTTTTATCTTTCCTAGTGTAACCTAAAGGGGCTCTATGTGGAATATGTCCTGCTTTAATTGCACCAGCAAGTCCAACTTTTGTTCTTTCACTAGTTCTTTCAATTTCTTGTTGGCTAACTGATGTTAAAATACGACTTATCATTTTACCATTTGCACTAGTAGTATTTATATCATCATTCGCACAGTCTAAATATGCTTCGTTTTCCTCTAAAAACTTTAAGATATTTTCCCAGTCATAAACAGAACGTGTAAGTCTATCTAGTTTTAAAACTACTATGGTGTTACATTTCCTATCTTTTATATCTTGCAATAATCTTTCAAATTCTGGACGTTTATTACCCGTTTTAGCACTTATTCCAGCGTCTTGGTACACATCATATATCTCATAACCTTTGTACTCACACATAGCCCTTAAACGCTTTTCTTGTTCTGGTAAACTAAAACCTTCTCTTGCTTGGTCTTCTGTTGATACTCTAATATATATTCCTGCAACTTTTTTCACATCATCATACATTAATTATCATCTCCCTTTTTTATTATTTCCAAAAAAAGAGGAGTCAAAAACTACTAGTTAAACACTAACGGTATTTGACTCCTCATATAAAACATTTACTACTAATTTTAAAGTATCAATAAATCGTTCTTTCATAAAGTACCCCATTTCTCATAAAAGACGATACTGCATGTCATTTATTGATGTCTTATTCTACAATATTTTACAAGATTTGTCTATACCCCATTTGTAGGGAATAGTTAGTGTGATTTAATATAGTTTTCTAATTCTGTTAATTTAATCTTTTTACTCAAGTTATTAATATAGATTTCATTGGAATAGTTAAAAGCAAGAAAAGTCATATCATTAATAATAATTCTGTGTGGTTCAATGTAACTTAAATTAGTTTTATCAATTCTTCTTATACTACCATTTATAAACGTTGGAGTAGTATTACAAAAATCACAGATAATCTCTAATCTTTTCCTTAAAGACTCCTCCATATCAATTTCTTGTTTGATTACATTAATCATAAACACCAACCTTTCTTCTATGTTGATTTTTTCATATAAACGAAAAAATCAATCATTTCTGATTGATTCCTATATCAAAAGTTCGAATAGTTCGAACAGATTTCCCAATGGTGGAGATGAGGAGATTCGAACTCCTGTCCAAAAATAAAGCTACATAAACTTCTACAAGTTTAGATGATTAAGAAAATTCAAACTATTTTCTAGTAACCATCAACTAATAAAATAGTTCTAGTCTAAAAGATTCCATTATAGTCTAGACAAACTATAACTATATCCTGCTAAAATAAACCATCTTAACTTAACACAGGAAATTAAGAAAAGACAGTGCATTTACCTTTTACTAGGCGAAAGCTAACTCAGTGTTTTTATTAAATAAGTTAGCAAATGCTGTTTTAATACTGTTTCCAGTTATATTTAAGTTAGTTTATAACGTAAACAACTCGACTTGCCATTTATGCTCTATTATTCCTGTCGAAACCAAAGCATCCCCAAATACATCTATATTATATCACAGAAGTATCAAAATAGCAACTGCTTTTTAGTGCCAATAATTACCAATAAAAACTACAATTTTTAAGTTGCACATAAGAACTTAACATGATACTATTAAATTAGGAATATTTAGTTATTTAGGTACTATCCCCCTAGCTTATATTTTATAATGTGAAAGGGGAGTTGATAATATGAGAAAAATAGAGAAATTCCTTTGTTATATCATATTTTCACTTGTTTTCATAATAATAGTTTTATTATTTATGTTAATAAAAATAGTACCTACTCCTTAGAGTGGTACTAAACCAACAATAAACGGGATAGTACCTAACAGCCAAAGCTAGATATTCCCTTTTTTAATTTATGCAAATTTCTTTTACATATTCATATTATCATAAAATTATTATTAATTCAAGATACATGTCACTTATTTGTATTTATTAAGTTTAGCAGTTTCTCTCTTCAAATCTCTTTCTTTAATACTTTCTCTCTTATCATAGTTTTTCTTACCCTTACAAAGACCAAGTTCTATTTTCGCTTTACCTCTTACAAAGTATAGTTTTAAAGGAATAAGAGTATATCCTTCTAATTTAAGTTTATTATCTAACTTTTTAATCTCACTTTTATGAAGTAATAACTTTCTACTTCTTGTCTCCTCATGATTAAAGATATTACCTTCTTTATAATGGTCTATAAACATATTAACAAGATAAACTTCGCCACCTCTTATAATTGCATAACTATCTTTAATAGAAGCTTTACCGAGCCTTATAGACTTAATCTCTGTTCCTTTTAAAACAATACCAGCTTCATATGTATCTTCTATAAAATAATCAAATTTAGCACGTCTATTAATAATCTCCATAATATCACTCCAAACTAGGCATCTCTATATTAGAATCAAGAGATAATACTATATTTTTATATGTCTCATAATAATTTCTATAACCAGGAAGTAATTCATCATTTAAACTAGTATAAGGATAAACAACAAAGTTTCTTTTCTTTCCATAAGTAGAATGTGTATATAAAAGTTCTACTTTAGGATTTCTTAACTCTATCGTACTAACACCGTTTTCCACAGACTTGTGGATATCTATACTAGCCATTAATCCTGTAAGACGTTCTACTCCCTCTTGGTCAGATATAAAGTTACCTAATGAATATATTACCATAGTCTTTCCAATAAAGGCAATGGGCTCTACTACATGAGGATGACTTCCAATAATAATATCAACACCAAGACTAGATAGGTAGTTAGCAATTTCCTGTTGTGATGCACTAACACTAGTAGAATATTCTGTTCCCCAGTGCATCGCTACTATTACAACATCTACCTTGTCACGAACTTTTTCAATATTCTCTTTCGCTTTCTCAGGACTATAGACATTATTTAGATATTCTTTACCACTAGGAGTCTCTAAGCCATTAGTCCAAGTAGTATAAGAAAAGAAAGAATAAGTAATACCATTAATCTCTTTAATAACTGGCTTTTCTCTATCTTCAAAAGATAAATAACTACCAGCCGTATAAACATCATCTTTACTATTCCAATAGTTTAAAGAATTGATTACACCTTGTTCTCCTTTATCCATCGTATGATTAGTAGCAAGACTAACTAAGTTAAAACCTGCATCAATAAAAGCATCACCTACTTCATAAGGAGAATTAAACCTAGGATAATTAGATAAGCCTAACTCTGTTCCACCTAAAATAGTTTCTTGATTATAATATTTCAAATCATAATTTTTTATTAAAGGCTTAATCTCTTTCAACATCGGTTTAAAGTCATAACCATCACCTGTATAAGCATCATTATAAACAGTACTATGAATTAAAGCATCTCCTACCATTACTAAAGAAGCATCCATCTCTTCTTTCTTACTAACTACTTCTTCTTCACTTTTTTGTTCTTTTACATCATCTTTTTTAACATTATCATTAGTCAAGCGATAATAAAATCCTAAACTAGCTCCAAATAAAACACCAATAAAAAGAATAATAACAAAACGACCTAATACTGTTAACTTTCTTCTCTTTCTCATCTTACAATTTCTTAACAATTTCAAAGTCAATAGTTTTCGCTTCTTTTGAAGCAGCCACTACTTTAACTAAGACCCTTTCTCCAATAGTGTATTTAATTTTACTCTTCTCACCTACTAAAGTCATTCTCTCTTCATCAAAAGTAAAGTAATCATCCATAAGTCTAACAGGAACTAACCCCTCTACCAAGTTATCAAGTTCTACAAACATACCAAAGCTCATAACTGATGATATCATTCCTTCGAATTCTTCCCCAATATGACTTTCCATATATTCAGCCATCTTCATATCTTCAACTTCTCTTTCACAGTCAACAGAAGCTCTCTCCATCGCTGAAGAATGATCTGCCACAAAAATAAGTTTTTCTTCATAATGATGGATAGTATGACTACTTAAATCATGATTAAATAAATATGTTCTTAAAAGTCTATGTACCGTAGTATCAGGATAACGTCTTATAGGAGAAGTAAAATGAGTGTAACATGAACTACCTAAACCAAAGTGTCCCACATTAGTAGGAGAATATATTGCTTTCTGCATACATCTAAGTAATAATGAGGTAAGAATAGGGCCTTCTTTCTTATCATGAACAAACTTAAGTAGTTTTTGAACAGCAATGCTCTTATTACCTTTTAAATCTCCTGTTACTTTATATCCTAAATTACTAACAAAACTTAAGAAGTCTCTAAGTTTATCCTCTTTAGGGCTCTCATGAATACGATAAATAAAAGGTAAATCCATATTATATATATGAGTTGCTACACACTCATTAGCAGCAATCATAAAGTCTTCAATTAAATTCTCCCCAGTACCTCTTTCTCTTTTAGTAATTTTATAAGGAACACAATTTTCATCCACTAAAATCTTTGCTTCATCAACATCAAAGTCTAAGTATCCCCTCTTTACTTTAGCCTTTCTAAGAATAGTTGCAAACTCACTCATAGTCTTTAAATCATCAACAAACTCTTCATATCCTTCTGGCACAATATTTTTCTCTAATATACTATTAACGTTTTTATAAGTCATCTGTTTTCTAGACCTAATTACACTAGGAAAGATATCATAATCCAAAAGTTTACCTTCACTATCATATTTCATCACACAACTAATAGCAAGTCTATCAACATTAGGATTCAAAGAACATATTCCATTAGATAACTCATGAGGTAACATTGGTATAACTCTATCGACAAGATACACTGATGTACCTCTATCCATTGCCTCTTTATCTAAAGGACTTCCTTCTTTAACATAATAGGAAACATCAGCAATATGAACCCCTAAAGTATAAGTATCACCATCTTTTTTTATAGATATGGCATCATCTATATCTTTAGTATCATCACCATCTATCGTAAATATAACATCATCACGTAAGTCCCTTCTACCTTTTAAGTCCTCTTCTCTCACTTCCATAGGTAAAGACTTAACTTCTTCTTCAACCTCTTCTGGAAAACTAGTATTAATATCATATTTATATACTATTGATAGAATATCTACTCCAGGGTCATTCTTATGTCCTATTATTTTAATTACTTTGCCTTCTGCTTTCTTATTACTAATTCTCTTAATTATCTCAACTACTACCTTATGTCCATCAACAGCATTAAGACTATTTTCTTTAGCAACTACGATTTCTAGATTAACCTTATCTTCATCTAAAGTAACATAACCAACATTATTCTTAAAGTTAATCTCCCCTACATAAGTATTACTCTCGTGCTTTAAGACTTTAACAATTCTACCTTCTACTCTATCAAGGCCCTTTTTATTGACAAGTTCAACAACCACTAAATCCCCATGCAAAGCCCCATTAATATTCTCTTTAGGAATATAAATATCTACATCACTATTATCTACATCTACAAAGCCAAATCCTTTTTTATTAGAATGTAAAACTCCTTTAAGTAGATGACTATCTTTAAACAACATATATTTATCTTTATTAGTATGATAAACCAAAGTCTCAACTTCAAGTTCTTTAAGTACTTTTAACAATTCCTCTAAATTATCACTACCAAGTTTCTCTTCTATTTCAAAAACAGTAAGACTTTTTCCTGCTTCTTCTAATATTCTAAGTATATCTTCTCTCATTTTATCGACCTCAATTCTTAATACCATTGTACTCTATATTTAGTATAATGTAAAAGAAAAAAGGCATTATTTCATGCCTTTTACATAAATGAATATACTAAACAAATTATAAAGAATGCCGCACCAAGTACCATTGTTATTCTAGTAATAACTAACTCACTACCTCTTTCTTTTCTATTTTTAAATAAATCAGTAGAGTTACCTGAAAGAATTTGGGCTGCACTTTCAGCTTTACCACTTTGTAATAGTACAATTATTATTAATAGTATTGATATAATTAATAAAGCTATTTGCATAGTTTACACCTCCGATAGATTTCTTTTAAACTGTTAATATAATAGCATAAACACCCAATAAATGCAACTAAGATTTGGCTTTGTTCTTTGTTTTCTCACTATTTTTCATAAGTTCATCATAATCACCAGTCTTAGAAACAATATTATAACCATGCTCTAATCTAAACTTTTTCCTATCTTCTGCTTTCATAACAAGTACTTCATCTGCAATATCCATATGTAATATTCCATCTAAATGGTCATACTCATGAGATAAAACGGTCGCTTCAAAGCCTTCAAATATTTCTCTATGTTTATTACCATCAATATCAAAATACTCTAAAGTTATTTTATATGGTCTCCTAACATGGCCAAAATTATCTAAACAACTAGCACAAGCTTCCCAATAATCAGTTAACCCTTCTCTAGAAATTATAACAGGATTTATCAAGACTCTTGCCTCATTATAATTTTTCTCCTCTTCACTAAGAGTATTAGTTTGAATTTTATAAGTAATATCCAAATTTGTATTTTTTAAATATATTAATCGCTTAGGAATGCCTAATTGTACTGCCGCCATAGCAAGTACTTCATATTCTTTACAATATTTATCTAAAACAGCAATATCTTTTTTTAATGATTTATCATTAAAATCTACAGGAAGAGAAACTTGTCTTAAATACTCTTCATTATCGGCAATTGTCACTACTTTTATATCACTCATATATATAACCTCCATATAAGAGAAAGAGCCTATTTACTAAGCTCTTCTTCTATTCTCATTAATTGATTATATTTACATATTCTATCTGTTCTAGACATAGAACCAGTCTTAATTTGACCAAGGTCAAGTCCAACAGCAAGGTCTGCAATAGTAGTATCTTCAGTCTCACCACTTCTATGAGAAATAATAGTTTTATAATTATGAGATTTAGCAAGTTCAATAGTCTCAAGTGTCTCAGTAATAGTACCAATTTGATTTACTTTTAATAGGATTGCATTACCAGCTTTATTATCAATACCTTTTTGTAGACATTCTTTATTAGTAACAAATAAATCATCACCAACAAGTTGAATCTTATCACCAAGTAATGCCGTTACTTTACTAAATCCTTCCCAATCATTTTCATCTACTGGATCTTCAATAGAAATAATAGGATAAGTATTAACTAAATCTTCATAGTATTTAATTAACTCATCAGTACTAAGTACTTTACCTTCTCCTACAAGGTTATATTTACCATCATTATAGAACTCTGATGCTGCAACATCTATTGCATAACAAACATCTTTTCCTGGTTCATATCCAGCACGTTTAACAGCTTCAGTAATTAACTCAAATCCTTCTTTATTAGTTTTAAGATTAGGAGCAAAACCACCTTCATCTCCAACACTAGTAGCATATCCCTTCTCTTTTAAAACATTTTTAAGACTATGGAATACTTCAGCACCTACTCTAACCCTCTCATGAATAGTATCTCTTTGAGGTATAATCATATACTCTTGAAAATCTAATGAGTTATCAGCATGAGCACCTCCGTTAATGATATTCATCATAGGTACAGGTAAAGTCTTACCATCTCCAACATACTCATATAACTCTTTCCCACAAGCTTTAGCAGTAGCCTTTAAACAAGCCATAGAAACACCAAGTATAGCATTAGCACCTAATTTACTCTTAGTCTTAGTACCATCTAACTCTAGCATTTTATAATCTATTTCTTTTTGTTTAGTAACATCCATTCCAATTAGATTATCACGTAAAATAGTATTAACATTATTAACAGCATTTAATACTCCTTTACCATTAAATCTATTTTTATCTCCATCTCTCATTTCTAAAGCTTCTCTTTCTCCTGTAGAAGCTCCACTAGGAACAGCAGCCCTACCCATAACACCATTATCTAGTATTACATCTACTTCAACAGTAGGATTACCTCTTGAATCTAATATTTCTCTTCCTATAATATTTTTAATATTCATAAAATCATCCTCCTCTTGTCATCTATATTATAACACTTATTTACTATTAACAGAATTATTTTTTCTTTTAATTAATCTTTTTCCTACACTTTCTCTATTTTCTAAAGCACTAGAATTATTATCAATATATTCATCTAAATTAACATATCCATCATACATTCTTTTTTCTTCATTATAATAGAATATCTTAGGAGAAAATCCTCCTATTCCTTTAAAGAAACCATGTGGTAATGCTTCATCATAACCTAACTCTAAAGAAGTACTAACTAATTTATCAACTATATCAATACTCTTATCTATAGTCGAATCCTTAGTATCTTTATACACAGGATAAAACTTAGCATTCTTAACTCCTAACAATGATGCCAAATACAAATCTCTTTGAAGTTCAGCAACTACAGCAGTATTAGGATTAAATGGATATATCAAGCACATTTTTCTTTCAACTTCTAATTTTTCATTCATTATTATCACCCTTTCAAACTAACATAACATTTATCTTTTAAAAACTGCTTAATCTTATCAGTATCTTTTCCTTCATAATACATAATTAACAGTTTCTTATAATCTTCCACTAAATCCCCGGGAATAGAGATAATACCTAATCCTCTTGATATCAAATGATGATTAGCAAAAATAACAGCAGTTCTCTTATTACCATCAATAAATATCTGTCTTTTCATAACATACAGCAATAACTCTATTGCAAGACTAACATCATCTAATTTACTATTTAAAATATCATTAAGCTCCTCTACTACCTGACTTTCTATAGGAATACTAGGTATCCAAGTTGTCCCACCTATCTTAGCAGGAGTACTCCTAACCTTACCTGCATTATAATAAAAACCTTCAAGAATTAACTTATTAATTTGTAATAAAAAAGAAAAATTCTCTTCAGCCATAATAACATTTTCTTCTAAAACAAATTCCCAAGCATGTTTTAAATTAACAACTTTCATAATATCAGTAGAAGTCATACCATTTACTTGACCACTGTTTATAATATTATTTACATTTTCATAAGTAGTAACAACACCTTCTAACATCGCTTGATTATAAATAGAATCTACTAAGTTTCTCTTAGCAAAATCTATATTAAGTTTAACTTCATCACTAAGTTCACTCTCTTGGTAATTTAACTCTTCCATTTTAGACTCATAATCAGGTGGAGTATTTCTTCCATAAGTAACAAACACTCTAAATAAATATTTAAGTTCTAACTCTTCCGCTTCCTTTATATCGTTTTCAAAAGTTACTATATCACTGTTCTTATCAAAAGTAAGTACTAAAGTATTATAATCTTCATCTTCAAATCTAGTGATCATATTTAAACCTCCTAAAAGCTCATAACAAAAATTAATATTTTCTTTTCCTTCTCTTTTTACAAACAGCCGTTTTAATATATTGATATTTCTTTTCTAAAGCTAAATTATATAACTGCTCTAAATTTAAAAAATAAGTCAAAGATGCTCCTGTCTCATTAATTAAAGAATTAATTAACATATTTTTTGAATTCTGATAAAATTCCATATCATCTTTAAATACTTCTTTAAAATCAACCTCTTCTAATTTTATTGTAATATCTTTTCTTATATTAGTATAAGGTTTCTCACACATTTTATATGCTGCATCCACTGCTATAGAAGCATTAACAAGCTTTTCTTCAGTAAAGCCATGTTTATTAACAGCAACCATCATACAAGATGCCATTTTATATGTATCTAAGTCTCCCACAACATAATTCTTTCGCAAATATTCACATAGAACTTTATATTCCAAAATAATATCATGTATTATTGATAAACTATCTTCCTGTACATCTACACTATTTTCATTTGCCACATCAATAAGTAAATTAATTAATTCTCTATTTCCTATTTTAGCACCATTTATACTATTTTTCACTGTCTTTAAAACTCCTAACTATATCTCTAAATTCATCCCCTCTATCTTCACATTGTTTATATTGGTCCCATGATGCTGATGTCGGACTAAGTAACACCGTATCACCATCCACCACTACACTATTAATGTAATCCATCGCTTTGTTTAGTTTTTCAAAGGTATTAGTCTTAATACCAACACTCTCTCCATATTTTTTAACTCTATCACGACACTCTCCAATACCAACTATCTCTTTAACAGGACTAATAAAGTTATCTAAGTCATGAAAGTCTTGGCCTCTCTCAAGACCTCCAAGTATTAAGATAACATTCTTATCAAATGATGATAAAGCTATCTGAGTACACTTAGTATTAGTAGCCTCTGTATCATTATAATAATCTACCCCCTTAACTTTATCAATAAACTCTAATCTATGTCTAACACCAGTAAATGTCTTTAAAACAGAAACTATTGACTCATTATCTACCCCTACTTCTTTAGCAATCATCATGGCCCCAAGAGCATTCTCAACGTTATGATTACCTTTAAGTAGAAACTCATCCCTATTCATAATAAACTCATCATAGTAATAAAGTTTATTATCTAACATATAAGCCCCATTTATCTCCCGTTTAGAAGAAAAATACTTAACATTACTCTTAATATTTCTAGTACCTCTCATAACTTCATCATTTTCTATATTTAGTATTGCAATATCATCATCACACTGATTTTTAAATAATTTAATTTTATCTTCTTTATAAGCTTCATAACTACCAAAGAAATCTATATGAGCTTCTGACAAGTTAGTCATCAATGCAATATGAGGATTAAACTTATCCATATTAGCAAGTTGTTGGCAAGATACCTCCATGACAATAATGTCACCACTCTCTAATTTATCTAAGAAACTACATAAAGGATACCCAATATTACCTGCTAAATGTACTCTTTTTCCACTCTTTTTTATCATCTCATAAGTAAGAGTTGTTGTAGTAGTCTTTCCATTAGTACCTGTAATTCCAATCAAAGTAACATCATCTGGTAACAATCTATAAGCCATCTCTGCCTCATTAATAACAGGAATACCTAACTCTTTAGCTTTTATTACATACTTATGGTCATTTCTAATACCAGGATTTTTAATAATATAATCAAAGCTATCATCAAGTAAATCATCAGGATGACTATCAAATATTAAAGTAACCCCCAGTTGTTCTAACTCTTTAACTTTCTTATCATCTTGTTTATCCCTACTACCACCATCATTTAATATAATAGTATTATTATGTTTACTTAAATACTTACATGCTTCATACCCACTACGAGCCATCCCTAATACTAATATTTTTTTATTTTCAAACATAAGCATTCCTCATTTCTCTACTAACATTATACTAAATTATGGAAATATTTAAACCCTTTAATTGAAAAGTATCTAATATATTGATATAATTTAATAAAGGAAAGGGAAGTAGAGGATATGAAGATAATAACTTTAGATGAAATAAGTTTTGATAAATTTGCAAGTACTCATAAATATCGTAACTATTATCAAACATCAGCATATGCCAAGACTATAAAAAATCATGGCTATGATATTCACTATATAGGTATTATAGATGATTTAGGCAACCTAATAGGAGCATCTCTACTTCTTTATAAAGAGGTATTTATGAACTATAAAATTGCCTATGCTCCTCGTGGTTTTCTCTTTGACTACACTAATGTTAATAATTTAAAAGAATTAGCATCTAGACTAAAGAAGTTACTAAGTAAACAAGGCTTTATCTCAGTAACAATCGACCCATATCTTCCTGTTAATATCAGAGATAAAGATGGTAAAATAATGAATATTAATAATGAAGCTAATATCGCTTTAGAAAACTTAAAAGCCAGTGGTTTTAACTATCTAGGGCCTAATCTTTTCTTTGAAAGTAAAAAACCTAGATTTGAAGCAATTGTAACACTTGATAACGATATTAAAGACATTTACCAAAGTTTTGAAAAAAGAGTAAGACACAAAATAAAGAAAGCTATTAGAAGTGGTGTTGAAATATATAAAGGCAGTAAAGAAGAATTAGAATTATTTTATGAACTTATCAAAAAGAAATATAATAAACCTCTTAGTTATTATATTGATTTATATAACAATTTTGAAAATAATATTGATTTATACTTTGCTAAACTAAATACCGAAACTTTTGTAATTACAAGTAGATTACAATATGAAAGAGAAATAGAAATAAACAATGATTTAGCCAATAAAATACAAACTACCAATAATGCTAATTCTAAAAAGAAATTAATTAATGAAAAGATGGAATCAGACAAATTAGTAAACACATACAAAAAGAACCTTGTCTGGGCTACTAACTTATTAAAGGATAACCCTGAAGGGTTAATTATTGGAACATCTTTAAATTTAACTTATGATAATGTCTGTTATTTAATTATAGAAGGTTTTAATCAAAGTTTTAAAACTCTAAACCCCAACTATCTTATAAAATGGAAAATGATAAATGATTACAAAAATAAGAATATAAAATATATAAATTTAAATGCTGTCAGTGGCGAATTTACAAAGATAAATAAGTATAGTGGTCTTAATGAAATGAAACTAGGCTTTAATTCTTTAGTAACAGAATACATTGGCGAGTTTGAATTAATTATAAGTGCTCTACCATATAATTTATATAAGAATCTAAACAAAGAAAAGAAAAAGTAAAAGACATATAGTAAGTAACAAGTTAAAGCAGTTTTACACTTATTATGTAAAATATACTACTAAATTATTAGTATTTATGTTATAAATAAAAAAAGGAGGATAATTATGGAAAGTTTAAATGAACTACAACAACAATTAAGTAATGCAGAAAGTGAACTAGCATCAATTAGTATCAAAAAACATAATCCAGTAAATTATGATTATGAAAGAGGCGAAACTTATGGAGAAGAAACTAATTATAATGAATATACAGATCCAGCTAGAGCTCATTATTTAAGAGAACGTATAGCACGTTTAAATGATAAAATTACAAACTATAATAAGTATGTTGAAGCTGAAAAAGAAAGAGAAGAATTTTATCAAGAAAAAAGAGATGAAGCAAAACAAAGAGAAATAACTGCTACAGCTCATGATATGTATGAACAAGCACAAAGTGACTATAACAATAAAAGTGTTTTTGGAAAAATAGGAGCGATCTTTACAGGCAAAAAGCCTAAAAAGTTATATGATAGCGATGATATCATGAAACAATACAGTGAAGCTGCAAAACAAGCAATTGATAACGAATCTGTTGATAGACAAATTGCAGAATTAGAACAACAAAGACAACTATATCATGCTAAATTTAGTGGAAACACTCCAAGAGATGAAGCCCAAAGAGCTACTATGGATGCTCACATAGATAAGGAAATTGCTAAATTAAAAGGAGAAAGTATCTCTAATGGAAAATCAAAATAATAAAGAATTTAATAATCTAGTAGAAGCTTATAAAAAACTTACTACTAAAGAAAAACAAGATGAAATTATAAAATTGTTTAAAGAAAATATCGCTGTTTGGGAAAAGTTAAACAATGATATAAATAATAATCATAGTCTTTTATTAAATAGAGAAATAATAGATGTAAACAAAGATAATGCTACTTTAGATGATTTTTTAGAAGCTATATTTGTTTATTTACATATGCTATCTGATTCTACCGCAAGTTTTGCCGAAAAAATTGCTAATTATTTCTACAAATAAAAATATTCTAATCACTAGAATATTTTTTTATATCGTCTTCATTAAAGCAAAGGCTATCCATTATTTCATTGGCAACTTTTTCCCAATCTTCATAAGTATTAACAGAACAGTTGAACTCAACAGTAACTAATTTATTATCAAGAGTAAAGAATCTTATATTATAATATGTATTCGCATCTGTTGCCACTAATCTTGCAAAAGTCTTATCATATTTTTGATATACTCCACTATCTATTACAGTCATTCCTGTAAGACCTGCTACTCTATTATTAAGATATGCTTCTAAGCCATCATCAGTCATATCTTCATTAGTAGTACTAACAAAAACATGTTCAGTATCTGTTTCACTCATAAACACAAGTTCAGGACGATTATTATAATTATATTTACTCTTTAACATCGCTTCATCTAACATTGTAAAAGTATCAGGAACATTTAAAAAGAAACTACTATCAACTCTATAAGTCTTAAAGTTAATCTCTACTCCATCAACTTCAATTTTTTCTTCCTTCTCTTCAACTTCCTCTTGTTTTATTTCTTCCTGTTTATTAATTGATTTTATATGATTATCATGAATTATATTAGCAAGAAAGAAAGCAACCACTACTATTACAATAATACCAATAACCCCTAAAATAATCTCTTTTCTTTTCATATTTAACACCATAAAAAGTATAACACATAACAAACAAAAAAAGAAGTCCTAAGACTTCTTTTAAGTTTCTATTATCCTTCGATTTCAGAAACAACACCAGCACCAACAGTACGTCCACCCTCACGGATAGAGAACTTAGTACCTTTTTCAATAGCAATTGGGTGAATTAATTCAACTTCCATTGTTACGTTATCACCAGGCATAACCATTTCTACACCTTCTGGTAAAGTAATTACACCAGTAACATCAGTAGTTCTGAAATAGAATTGTGGACGATAGTTACTGAAGAATGGAGTATGACGTCCACCTTCTTCTTTACTAAGTACATAAACCTCAGCTTTGAATTTATGATGTGGATGTACACTTCCTGGTTTAGCTAAAACTTGTCCACGTTCAACTTGTTCACGAGAGATACCACGAAGTAAAACTCCTGCATTATCTCCAGCTTCTGCAACGTCAAGTTGTTTTCTAAACATTTCAATACCAGTAACAACTGTCTTTTGAGTTGGTTTAATACCAACGATTTCAACTTCATCATTAAGTTTTAATTGTCCACGTTCAACACGTCCAGTAACAACTGTACCACGACCTGTGATTGTGAAGACATCTTCGATACTCATTAAGAATGGTTTATCAGTATCACGTTCTGGAGTTGGAATCCAAGAATCAACAGCATCCATTAAATCATAGATAGCTTGAACATACTTAGGATCTCCTTCAAGAGCTTTAAGAGCAGAACCCTTAATGATAGGAGTTTCATCTCCTTCGTAACCATATTCATTTAATAAGTCACGAACTTCCATTTCAACTAAATCGATTAACTCATCATCATCAACCATATCACATTTGTTTAAGAATACAACCATACGAGGTACTCCAACTTGACGTGATAATAGGATATGTTCACGAGTTTGTGCCATAGCTCCATCTGTAGCAGCAATTACAAGAATTGCACCATCCATTTGAGCAGCACCAGTAATCATGTTTTTAACATAGTCAGCATGTCCTGGGCAGTCAACATGAGCATAATGACGTTTTTCAGTTTGGTATTCTACGTGTGCAGTATTAATTGTAATACCACGTTCTCTTTCTTCTGGAGCTTTATCAATGTTTGCATAATCTGTAAAATCAGCCCATTCAGGGTTTTTATCATGTAAACATTTAGTAATAGCTGCAGTTAATGTAGTTTTACCATGATCTACGTGTCCAATTGTACCAATGTTAACATGTGGTTTTGAACGATCAAATTTTTGTTTTGCCATATTTTTTTCCTCCTCTTTTAATTTCACTATATATTTTATCTAACAATTAGCAAATTTGCAACTGTTTAGAACTAAATTTATGAGTTTCTTTTAATTTCCACTCTTTTTAATGATTTCTTCAGCAATATTTTTAGGAACTTCTTCATAATGATCAAATGTCATAACAAAGTTTCCTCTACCTTGAGTATTACTACGTAAGTTAGTAGCATATCCAAACATTTCAGAAAGTGGAACCATTGCTGATAATTTAACCACATTTCCAAGAGACTCTTGTCCAAGTGGACGTCCACGACGACTAGTTAAGTCTCCCATAACGTTACCGAAGTACTCATCAGGTGTCGTAACATCAACTTTCATGATTGGTTCAAGAAGTACTGCTTGACACTTATTCTTAGCTTCTTTTAAAGCCATAGATGCAGCAATCTTAAATGCCATTTCACTAGAATCAACATCATGATATGAACCATCAAATAATGTTGCTTTAATATCAATCATAGGGTATCCAGCTAAAATACCAGTTTGCATTGCTTCTTGTAATCCCTTATCAACAACAGGAATATATTCACGAGGAACAACACCACCAACGATTTGATCAACAAATTCATATCCTTTATCAGGATTTGGTTCAAACTTAATCCAAACGTGACCATATTGTCCACGACCACCAGATTGTTTAATGTATTTACCTTCACAATCAGCTGCTTGTTTAATAGTCTCACGATAAGCAACTTGTGGAGCACCAACGTTCGCTTCAACATGGAACTCACGTTTCATACGATCAACTAAGACATCAAGGTGTAACTCACCCATACCAGCGATAACAGTTTGACCTGTTTCATGATCAGTATGTACTCTAAATGTTGGATCTTCTTCAGCAAGTTTTTGTAATGCAAGTGCCATCTTATCTTGATCTGCTTTACTCTTAGGTTCTACAGCAAGTTGAATAACTGGCTCAGGAACAATAAGTTTCTCTAAGATAATAGGTTTCTTCTCATCACATAATGTATCTCCTGTAGTAGTATTCTTAAGACCAACAGCAGCAGCTATATCACCAGTATATACATCACTAATCTCTTTACGAGTATTAGCATGCATCTGTAAGATACGACCAATTCTTTCCTTAGCATCTTTAGTAGAGTTAAGTACATAACTACCACTAGCTAAATGACCTGAATAAACTCTAAAGAATGTTAAACGTCCAACGAATGGATCAGTCATAACTTTAAATGCTAATGCACTAAATGGTTCACTATCACTTGGATGACGAACTTCTTCTTCTCCCTTTAAGTTATGTCCCTTAATAGATGGAATGTCTAAAGGGCTTGGTAAGTAATCAATAACAGCATCAAGTAATGGTTTAATACCCATATTACCTAAAGCAGTACCACACATAACTGGGAAGAACTTAGCTGCAAGACATCCTTTACGAATAGCACGTTTAATCATTTCTACTGTTACTTCTCCACCTTCAAGATATGTTTCCATCATCTCATCATCGAATTCAGCAACAGCATCAAGTAAATCAGCATGTTTCTCTTCTGCTAAATCTTTTAAGTCTGCAGGAATTTCTATTTCTTTAGACTCTTCAGCCTCAGTACCATCAAAAAGATAAGCTTTCATAGTAACTAAATCAATAACACCATGGAACTCAGCTTCAGCACCAATAGGCCATTGTATAGGTTTAGCATTAACTCCTAAACGGTCTTTAATAGTTTTTAAACTATATTCAAAGTTAGCTCCCATCTTATCCATTTTATTTGCAAAAATCATTCTAGGAACTTTAAATTCATCAGCTTGTCTCCAAACTGTTTCCATTTGTGGTTCAACACCAGCTTGAGCATCAAGCAAAGCTACAGAACCATCTAAAACTCTTAAACTACGACTAACTTCGATAGTAAAGTCTACGTGTCCTGGAGTATCGATAATATTGTAACGATATCCTTTCCAATATGCAGTAGTAGCTGCACTTGTTATGGTAATACCACGCTCTTTTTCTTGCTCCATCCAATCCATTTGACTAGCACCTTCATGAGTCTCACCAATCTTATGGATTTTACCAGTAAGATATAGAATACGTTCAGTACAAGTAGTCTTACCAGCATCGATATGAGCCATAATTCCAAAGTTTCTTGTTTTTTCTAATGACGTATCTCTTGCCATAATTTCTCCTTCCTACCAACGATAATGAGCATAAGCCTTATTAGCTTCAGCCATTCTGTGGGTATCTTCACGTTTTTTAACAGCAGCACCTGTACCATTAGATGCATCTATTATTTCATTAGCTAAATTATCAGCCATTCCACGTCCTCCACGTTTTCTAGAAAATCCAACTAACCAACGTAAAGCTAAAGCTTCAGCTCTTGCTGGAGTAACTTCTTGAGGAACTTGATAATTAGCTCCACCTACTCTTCTAGATTTAACTTCTAAAGCAGGCTTAATATTTTCCATCGCTTCATTAAAAGCATCTATTGCATCTTTACCAGTTTTCTCTTTAACGATATTAAAAGCATCATAAACGATAGTTTGAGCAACACCTTTTTTACCATCAAGCATAACTGTATTAATAAGTTTAGCAACAGTCTTAGACTTATATATAGGATCTGGTAAAATATCTCTTTTAACAGCACGTCTTTTACGCATAATTTATCCTCCTTCCAATTCTAAATATTATTTCTTAGGCTTTTTAGCACAGCTTATTTCTTAGGCTTTTTAGCCCCGTATTTACTACGGCCTTGTTTTCTATCTTTAACTCCTGCTGTATCTAGTGCGCCACGAATAATATGATAACGAACTCCGATTAAGTCCTTAACACGTCCACCACGAACTAATACAACACTATGCTCTTGTAAGTTATGTCCAATACCAGGAATATAAGTATCTACTTCCTTACCATTACTTAATCTAACACGAGCATACTTACGTAAAGCTGAGTTTGGTTTCTTAGGTGTCTTAGTACCAACACGAGTACAAACTCCACGTTTTTGAGGAGATGGATTATTTGTTTGTTTTCTTCTAATTGTATTAACTCCTACTAAAAGTACTGGAGCCTTACTCTTACGAGTCTTACTTCCTCTACCTTTACGAACTAATTGATTTACTGTAGGCATTGTAATCATTAACTCCTTTCTTTACACATATCCAGGTGTATCATTTTTACTTCTAAATAAAGTTTTGCCCATGGCAAAACCAAATTTAAATCAGCATACATACTATAACATCATACTAAGGCTAATGTCAATAATTTTCTCAAATTTTTCTAATCAAGGATTTACCTTCTTTAAAATTACAATCAGAAGCACAAGTATAATCAGGAAAGGTACACCTAGCACCTTTAGAATATTTTATGATATCTGATGCTAAAGGATGATTTTTTTCTTCTAAAGCTTTTTTATAATCAAGTAAAGTATCTCTAGTTTGTCTCATAATCTCAAGTTGAGCAGCAGAACAAAGTCTTTCTTTACATTTTAAAATAAAATCTTCATATTTACCTTCTTCACTAATTCTAACAAGCTCACCTTGTGGAACAATATCAGAAACACTTTTTATATCATTAAGCCACTCTACAGTTAAAACCTTATCATCACTAATAATAGGTGGAACAAAATAATCTTTTTGTTCTAATCTCTCCATCTGATAATCAAGTGTTCTATGTCGTTGTGCCTGAGCAAGTTCTGCAAAAGAACCATTATAAACAGTTGAATATACATCTCCAAAATATATTTCTTTAGACTCTAAATCATTCCCAAATAAAGATAATGACCGAGCTTTATCATTTTTTAACAATCCTTCTTCTAATACATTTAAATTTCCTAATTCATCATAAAAGTCTTGCATTTTACTAGCTAAACTATTTTGAAAATAATCATTCTTATCTGCTTTATCTATATAATTTTTCATAAAAAATGCGATATAATTAATCTGTCTAAAAGAAGTAGAATAAATCATTTGTGTAGGCATAAATACAGAAACTAAGTATCTTGCATTCTCTTGAGCAAGTTTAGTTATCTTTGAATCATTAAAAACATCCCCATACTGCTCTTTAATTTTCACTTTAAATATTTCTATCCACTTATTATAAAGTTCTTCTTCCCTTAAAGTTATCGCATCATCTGTTCTAACTACAGGAGTATATCTAGCAGATTTTTCACTGGTAGTATATTGATGTTCATTATTAATAACCATCGCTAATATTTTAGGAATATTTTGCATATTAAAATTAATTGTAATATGATCATAAACACTATGATGACCATTATTAAGAGTCATATTAACTCGTCTCATTGTCTTTTTTTCATCTTCATTCAAAAGATGAAAAAATCCTTCCTTATCATAGCAAACCCCAGCAATTTTCCCAGATAGTTTAATAGCACTATCCTTAGCAAAAGTTCCATTCTTTTTCAAAAAATAATTTGGTAAAATATCAATTTTTAGTTTACTCATAATATATCCTCCCTAAATCTCCCCTATTACTCTTTAATTAATTATATCACAACAATTTAAACTCTTCCATAAGTTTCTACATAAGGTTTTTTCAAGTATTCTTTAAAAATTATTTTATTATAAATATTCATTTGTAATTTATAACACTTTCCATGAGAACTATGAGCAAGCCAAGAATTCCATTCTAACACAGTCTTATCTAAATCAAGAAGACCTCTTTCATATAACATATTCCAACGTCTTACTTTTCTTTTAATCTTTTTAATACTTCTTTTCCTAAGTAATCTATAACTCTCATATATCCTAAATCCACAAAAATCAAGTCCCATCTTATTAGGATAGTATCTACTTTTATTATTAAGTTCTAAATGAAGTCTTGTCCCTACATACTTCTCTACAACTTTAAGAACTTCCTTGGCTTCCTCTTTAGTTCTAACAAACATAATAAAGTATCGAGTAGAAATCTATGTCACCATATATTCCCCTCACGGATCCGTACGTGCAGCTTTCCCGCATACGGCTCTTCATAATATAGATTTTAATTATTCCTCAAATTGCTTCCAAATTCTATCATATATATTTACTTTTATATATGGCTTAGGTATATTATATTCAACTAAAAGCTTTTTAAATTCTTCTTTAGTATAACTTCGTCTTTGACTTCTTCTA
Organism: uncultured Bacilli bacterium; assembly: GCA_944331935.1. Classification (GTDB taxonomy): domain Bacteria; phylum Bacillota_I; class Bacilli_A; order RF39; family UBA660; genus Onthousia. Next base: position 25,458 of record CALVIV010000001.1, read on the forward strand.
TTTAACCATTTAAATAGAATTTGTAAAGAACGGTAGTAGAATTTGCAAATAGAATGGTAGTTGTCTGTTATTCCAAAATAATTATAATGTCCAATTAATTTTCTTTTAACAGTGTTCATGATATCTTCTATTGGCATAGCTCTATTGTCTTTACACCACATATTAAACTCTACTAGTTTCTTATTAAATTTACTTCGCGAAGTTTTACGTTTAACTCTAAATTTACCTTTCTTGCTTTTACTACAGTAATGTGTAAATCCTAGAAAATCAAAAGTTTCAGGTTTTCCAACTTTTGTATTATTAAGAGCAAACCTTCCAAAGGCAATCAGTCTAGTTTTATCCGGCGCAAGTTCTAATCCTACTTCTTTAAGTCTTTTGGGTAGTAGGACTTTATAAAAGTATTCCGCCTCATCCTTATGTTGAAAACAACATATAAAGTCATCTGCATAATTAATTATGCTTGCAAAACCTCTTAATTTTGGTTTGACATATTTTTCAAACCATTTTATAAGACTGTAGTACATGTAGATGTTCGCTAGTATTGGACTCACTATAGAACCTTGTGGTGTTCCATATTCTGAGACATAGAATTGTCCTTTATCGAGTACACCTGCATTAAGAAACTTTCTTACAAGTATCAAAATGTTAGTATCTTTAACATGTAGTTTTAGACATTTCATTAAATTGTCATGATTAATGTTATCAAAGAAGCCTTTAATATCAGCTTCAACAACATAGCTTGTATAATTCCATTCTATATCATATGCTACTTGTGCTAAGGCTTCATGACAACCCAAGCTTTTCCTAAAGCCATACATATTATTACTAAATCTCGGTTCAAATATAGCTTCAAGTACTTTCTTCAAGGCTAATTGTACTATTTTGTCCTCAAAATTTGCTATTGCTAAACTTCTTAATTTACCATTAGATTTAGGGATATAAACTCGTCTTGATGGCATAGGCTTGTATTCCTTTGTTTTAAGGCTATTTACTAAATTTTCTAGGTTTTGAGGTAAGTTCCTCAAATATTCATCTTGAGTTACTTTATCAATACCTACTGCTTTATTACCATTTAATTCATCAAAACACTCTTTTAGTAATTCTCTATCAATCATATGATAAATTGAAGTAAATATTATTTTATTGTTCTCTTTTGCAATTTGATTTATTCTTGTTATTTTCTGTGTCATTATTTATCACTCCTTGTATAGTGTAACGTTTCCTTTTAACAATTTCTATATTATGTGAACCCCTTCCCTACTTTGCATTTATTTATGCAATATTAACAGTACTATGAGTTCATCTGACTACCTATATTTCATTTGATATATTTATTTCTTATTTCATCATACTCTGTACCAATTGGCTCACTGCCTACTCTTGGACTAAGAGAAAATATAGGTTCTCACTGTTCATCGAATAAACATTGTATATCATGATTAGGTCTTACAGACTCCGTGGAAGTTTGATAATACTTCCCATAACATATTATCAAATATCGTATTCCGTTTGGACGACAACGTCTACACTTCCAATCTATATCGATACGTTTCGAAGCTCAATACTAACCCTAATACCTAACTGTCTACGCTTAATCATAAACGTTACCATTTATGACCCAAGACTCGTTACTAGATGTGACGGGTATCACTTTCTAGACAGGAGTTCCACCTGCTAATTTATTCGACCTACACAGTCGCACCATCCATGTATCTAACATAGTACTTAATATGAAGTTTCTCTTTAACATAATGGTCAAGTTCATTCATATAGATATTAGCAAAGAACTGTGACGTATAATTACCAATTGGAAGCCCCACTTCTTCACCATCATTATATATAAATTCATAAGTTAAGTCTAAAAGTTTCTCATCTTTAATAAATTTATTCAAAATATTATATAAAACATCTTTATCTATATTATAAAAAAATCCCTTTATATCACATTTAACAATATAATAAGCACCATACTTATTCTTCATCTTCTGCATATATTCCTGTGCCCTATCTACCGCTTTATGGGTACCTCTTCCTTCTATACAAGCATAAGAATCATTAATAAAGCGAGGCACAATATAAGGTTTAATAAATTCATGAATATACCACTGATGGACTATTCTATCAACATAAGGTAAAGCTCTAATAATTCTTTCTTTAGGTTCATATATTTTAAACGTTCTATATTTTCCCATTTTATATGTACCATTCTTTAATTTCTTATAAAGATTAACTATATTAGTCTCTAAATCTACTTCAAACTTTAAAACTTCCCTAGAATATCTCTTAGTCTTACTAGCACGTTCATGTGCCTCCAACAAAGCTTCAACAGTTAAATGTTTATCAAAAGCATTTCTTATCGTGTGAGGCATGACCTAATCCATCCTCCATTAAGATTAGAAATATTAGTAAGTTTCTTACTCCAAGCTGTATAATTTTTAGAATTAATATACTTTTTCTTATGAGAAACTCTAATCAATACTTTAATAATTTTAAAATTAGCATCAAGCTCATTTAAGTAGGAAAGTCTTTTTTTCTTGTCAAACTCTTTCTGAGCATAAATAATATCCTTAAGTCCTTCATAAGTAGCATTTTTAATATCTTGAGCCAATGAAAAACGTTCACTCTTAGGATATTTCAAAAGTATTGTAAGAGTATAATAAATAAGTTCTACATATTGCTTATAAATAACTAAGCCCTCTAAATCATCCATATAGTCGCCCTCCAAAATATCATATTTTCTAGTATTCAAAAAATCTACTAACTAGAAAAAATATTACTTCTATTTTTATTCGCAAACGAATTGGAAAAAACTCTCTATGATATTTATTTTTTATTATCTAAAATAATAACTTAAATAATCATTACATCATAGTTCTCATCACGAGGCGGAACGAGCCATTAACATTAGGACCACCATTGTTACCGTTAGTGTTGAAATAGAAAACTCCCGCTATATTACCAGGATTAGAAGAATGGTTACCGCCGCGCACTAATCAATAAAACAAAAGATATATTAAGTTTCTCCCAATAAAAAAGTACCATAAAAATTAAAAGTAAACAATATATTTAAACAAAATTAAACCCACATATTTTCTAGTATTCGTATAACTACTAACTAGAAAGATACTACTTCTTTTTTTATTCATAAAATGAATTGGAAAAAACTTTATATGATATTTATTTTTTATTATCTAAAATAATAACTTAAATAATCATCACATCATAGTACTCATCACGAGGCGGAACGAGTTGTTACTGTTCACCCCACCAAGTAAAGTGGTACGATTAAAGTTGAATACACCTGCATTAGTATTATTGTTATAGTTACCGCCGCGCACCAACTATTACAAAAGGTTTCACAAATATTTAAAGTTTTTCCCATCTAAAAAGTATCACAATTTAAAATAGATTACAACTAAAAATTTCTAGTATTCGTAAACCTACTAACTAGAAATAAATTACTTCATTCTTTCATTCTTATCGAAATGGAAAAAACTCTCTATGATATTCATTTTTTATTATATCTATAATAACTTAAATAATTCTTATATCATAGTCTCTCATCACGAGGCGGAACGAATTGTTAATGTTACCAGCGGCCTGAGTAGTAGTACGATTAAAGTTGAAAACACCTGCATTAGTAGTATCGTTATAGTTACCGCCGCGCACCAACTAAATCATATTACAAAATAACTTTTAAGTTTTTCCCAACAAAAAAGTACCATAAATTACTAAGAAAAACAATATATATAAATAAATAATTTTAAACACAATACTTTCTAGTATTCGAAAAACCTACTAACTAGAAACATACTACTTCATTTTTTCATTCATAAAATGAATTGGAAAAAACTTTCTATGATATTTATTTTTTATTATATACATAATAACTTAAATAATTCTTATATCATAGTCTCTCATCACGAGGCGGAACGAGCCATTGTTGTTACCATTACCAAGATTCCAGGTATTGAAGTTGAAAATACCTGCATTAGAAGTGTTGTTATTGTTACCGCCGCGCAACAACTAAATCACATCACAAAATAACTTTTAAGTTTCTCCCAACAAAAAAGTACCATAAATTACTAAGAAAAACAATCTATATAAACAAATAGTTTTAAACACATACTTTCTAGTATTCGAAAAACCTACTAACTAGAAATATATTACTTCATTTTTTATTCATAAAATGAATTGGAAAAAAACTCTCTATGATAAATATTTTTTATTATATCTATAATAACTTAAATAATTCTTATATCATAGTTCTCATCACGAGGCGGAACGAGTTGTTACTGTTAGGACCACCAAGATTAATAGTTGCGTTAAAGTTGAAAACACCCGCATTAGTAGTATTATTATAACCACCGCCGCGCACCATAACATAAATAAAACGGTATTTAAAAGTTTTTCCCAAACAAATTTTATCAAAACTACATAACAAAAACAAGGCTAAGAGCCTTGCCTATGATTACTGATATTCGCCCAAATAAACTACTAACCATCATCATATATATAAGTTTACTTATAAAAGTAGGAATTAAATCTCTAGGATATTAATTTTTTATTATATACACAATAACTTAAATTACGATTATATCGTAGTCACGCTCATCACGAGGCGGAACGAGCCTTACGAGCATCGTATCAAAATAGAGCAACAAAGAATATTGACGAAATCAATTACACAAAAAAAACCACCGCCGCGCAACAACCAAAATATTTGGAAGCAACAAAAGAGCGAAGTACCAACATCAAGAGAAAATGGTACAATGATTTAATCCCTATCATCTAATTATTAGATGACAATTTCATTGTACAAAAACTAAAATTAAATAACAATGAAAGTTTTTTCCAGTTTTACTATCGGTTAATATGATATAATTAACATTGAAGGAGGAAGTATGGATACAGCAGTTTTAAACAATATTACTTATGGTATGTATATAGTAACTACAAAAGATAATAATAAAAATGTAGGCTGTATTATTAATACAGTAATGCAAATAACATCAAAAAATCCTATAATATCTATAAGTTTAAACAAAGAAAACTATACAAATAAAGCATTAAAAGAAAACAAAAAATGTGCAATATCTATTTTAACAGAAGAAACAAAGCAAAAAACAATTTCAACATTTGGATATTTTTCTTCAAAGGACATAGACAAATTCAAAGATATAGAATGGGAGGAAATAAATAACTTACCTGTAGTATTAGAAAATATATCAGGATATATAATAGGAGAAGTTATAGATATAATAGATGTTAATACTCATGATGTATTTTTAATAAAGATTAAAAACACAAAACAAACATCTAATAAAACACCAATGACATACAAATACTATCATGAAGTTTTAAAAGGTAAATCACCTTCTAAAGCACCAACATATAATGAAACAAAGGAGAAGGAAAATATGAAAAAAGGAAATAAATATAAATGCACAATCTGTGGTTATATATATGATGATGAAAAAGAAGACATAAAATTTGAAGACTTACCCGATGCTTGGAAATGTCCAATATGTGGAGTAGGTAAAGATAAATTTATTAAAATATAATTAAGTCCGTGGCTTATCAAAAGAAAAGCCACGGACTTTTTTCTACTTCTTTACAAATAATCAAAAAAAACGAAAATCGCCTCGGGGCAAAAAAGAGGGCCCCGAGGCTAATCATCACGAATAATTCGACAATATTCTTTCTTTCTCTATTTTTACCATCTTATTTTGCTCAGTGAAGAAGAGTTAGTCCTTACGGACTAGTCACGCTCATCACGAGGCGGAACGAGCCATTAACACTAGGACCACCACTGCTACCGACAGCGTTGAAATAGAAAACTCCCGCTATATTACCAGCATTAGAAGAATGGTAACCGCCGCGCAACAACCATGGGTACTCCTCACTTACCATCGTCCTAGCATCATTATACCATCCTGATGTCTCACTTAATCCATGTGATAAACATTCACTTCCATTACATGCTGTACTAGGATTATTACTTGTATACTTGTTATAATACTTTGCTTCTGGCATACTCTCAAATCCACTTGAAGCTACCATATCGTTATAGTTTCCCATAACATACTCCCAAGCTCCTCCTGACATATCATATACACCATAGATTGTTCCCGTTGTACTGGCTCCTACTCCTTTTCCTGTCATTCCTTCTTCTGTTCTTATATTATTATCATATGTATATTGACATCCATAATCTGTATTTGCATTACTTGGACTTCCATAACTACATCCCGTTATATAACTATCTGATTTATTTTGATATACTTCCTTTTCTGCACCTGTATAGTTCTCATTTCCTAATTTCCCATATTTACTTTGACTTAAATAACTTACTACTGCCCATTCATTATTTTTCATAGAATGTGAGTTCATATTTGTACTAAATCCATATCTATTCCCAGCCGCACTCACTTTTGTCGCTACTGCATGAATATTACTTACATTTATATTTCTCCAACTTGTTACATTTGGTTTTATCATCGCATCAAGGTTAGTTACATTTCCTCCGCCATTACTTGCACTTGGATTACTACTACTTGTCTCAAACTTTCCTACCCAAATTCCAGAAAGTTCCTCTCCATCATAAGTAAATGCATCTGGAGTATACCAATTTTTAGGTTTTTCCGTTGCAAGATATTTTGCAGTACCTGTATCTTTTTCATCTTTACTTATAAACTTAATATCAATCTCTCCTGGTAAAGCTGCTGTTGGATTACTGTTCAAATACACTCCTCTTTTTCCGTAATAAGTTGTTCCATTCTCACTTGCTATTGTATAACTATATCTCGGTATCCATACCCACATTGTCTCTACATCATCCATATTTATCTCTGTTCCAACTGGAGCACTTGTGTATTCAGCTAACTTATCACTTTTTACAGTAACAGCATTAGCCCATATACCCATATCATAGTTATACCAACCATTACTAGTATCCGTTTTAACCCAATTATAACCATCATGTTTAATTGCAATCATATTACTATCCATATCCGGAGCATTAACTGCATCATTTCCTTGTTCAAAATCAGGGTCATCTACTTGTTGTGTTGCAAATACTTTAAGTTGTCCTAAATACACTTTACCCATCGCTTCATTAGTAGCATTTATATTTAACCAAACTTTTAACTCTCCATCAATTACTTCTTTAGAATCTATAACTCCATAACTTATAATTGATGAATCAGAAAGACTTCCTGTAAATGTTCTATCTCCCATTTTAAGTTCATATCTTACATCTCTAGGATCTAACAATTCACAACTTCCTCCATCTGTTGTTTGACAATTAGATAAAGCTTCTTCATCATCTACTAATGAAAGTGTATAATATAATCCTATATTACTTTTATTCTCAAGTGAAAACTGATAAGGTGTACCACTTTTTCCATCATCATCATATGTTGGAATAACATTCACAAGTTGTATACCATCATTTTTTTCATTTAAGACTAAATCTATATTACCAACTATAATTTGAACATCCTTTTTTCCTTTTAAAGTTGTCCTAAGCCAAGCATATGAAACACCAATAATTATAATTAAAAGAACTACAAGAGTAATAATAGCCACCTTTTTCTTATTCTCTCTCAAAGTTCTCCCTATATTTTTAACCATTAAACTTTATCTACCTCCTTATATTATCAAATTATTCTAATTAAATAATAACATTTTTTGGGAAAATATGAAAGAATTTTGTCACAAATTTTGTCACAAATTTTGTCGAATTTTATTTACTATTAATTAACAAAAAGAAAAAGACTCTAAAAGTCTTAATCATGATAACAACTACCACCAATAAACTCTCTTAAAATAGAATCATCTGGAATACTCTCACTTGGTATAGGTAATATAAGCCTTAAGATATTTAAAAGTCTCTTTGCCTCTTCATAATAAGCTGAATCTTCATCTACTGAATAAAGTAAAGGTTCAACATAAGTTTTTAATACACCCAACTCATATATTAAAGCTGTATTAATAGTAACATCCGCTTCATCTTGATAAGGGAATATATATTTCTCTTCTCCACTTCTAACATTATTCCAAACTCTCAAAGTATCTACTACATTATATCCTCTAGTCCTATTATCTCTAATTATTCTTCTTAAAAGTCTATTATCTGTAGTAGGAAAACGATTATGATAATCTATATTAAGTTCTGTCAAAGCTGATAAATATATTTTATATTTATTTTTAGCAGGTATTTCTTTTAAAACTTTAGGATTAAGGGCATGTATTCCTTCTATTAATAAAACATCATCTTTATCAAGTTTTAACTCTTTAACAAACTCTTTAACCCCTTCTTTAAAGTTATAGATAGGAGCCATTACATCTTTACCCTCTAATAATTCATTAACTTGTTTAGTAAGTAACTTATTATCAACCGCTTCAAAACATTCATAATCTTTCTCCCCTTTTTCATTTAAAGGAGTTTTATCTCTATCTACAAAGTAATCATCCATACTAATCATCTTAGGATTAAGTCCAAAACTCTTTAAATACATACATAGTTTAGTAGTTGTTGTCGTCTTACCACTAGAAGAAGGACCTGCAAGTAATATAATTTTCTTATCTTTTTTATTATCTACTATTTTTTTAGCAACACCTAAAAGTCTATTACTCTGTAACGTTTCATCTATTCTAATTAAATCAGCTATTTTACCACGACTAACAACTTCATTTAAATCGGCAATAGTCTCTATCTTCATTAACTTAGTCCATTCTCTACACTCTTTAAAGACTTTAAACATATTAGGATGATGGACATAAGTTTTAATTTGATTATGAGAATACTCTGTAGGAAATTGAAGTACAAATCCATTATCATCTACATAAGTTAGTTTAAACTCTTTTAAACATGAAGTAGAAGGAGGCATCTTACCATAAAAGTAATTATAGTAGTTACCTAATCTATAAAGAGTAATAAATGTATTAGTATTATATTTCATTATCTTAGCTTTCGCTAAATCATTAATACTCTCAAAATAATGTATAGCAGATATTCTTTCAACACTAACTTTAGTAATAGATAAATCCATCTCTACTAGTTTTAACATCTTTCTAGCAATTGTTTTAAGAATTGTCTCTGTTAAAGGAAAACTTGTCTTAATATAAATTCCCTTATCTAATGAATGCATTACTACTATATTAGCATCAAGTCCAAATATCTCTTTAACTGCAACTATAAGTAAAAAAGTTAATCCTGCAATATGGGCTCTATTACCTATTTTAGAATTTAAATCATAAAAGGTTATTCCACAAGAATCATTAACAACATAACTAAGCTCTCTATATACATTATTAACACTTGCTAAAATAATAGGAAAACGATAATCTTTTTGATACTCTTTACTAAGTTGTAATAAAGTTGTTCCAGAAGGAATAGTCTCTTCTTTACCATTAATTGTTACTTTAACTTCTTCTATCATTCTAACACCCTCTTAATTCTATATATGATTATATCAAAATTAACATACAAAGTCTAATAATTTTGCCACATCTTGTAAGGTATAATTTAAAGTTTATTTGGATATAGTAGAATTAGGTGATAATAATGAATTTAATACCCATGATTGTTGATAAAGAAATAAATGGAGAAAGAAGTTATGATATTTTTTCTAAGTTATTAAAGAATAGAATTATTATTTTAAGTGGAACTATTAATGATGAATCTGCTAACACAATCGTCGCTGAACTATTATATTTAGACTCCCTAAATCATGAAGATATTTCTCTTTATATCAATTCCCCTGGAGGTTCAGTAACAGCAGGTTTCGCTATCTATGACACCATGAATTTAATTAAAAGTGATGTTTCCACCATATGTATGGGCATGGCTGCATCAATGGCTGCTTTTCTTCTATCTAGTGGCAAGAAAGGAAAACGATATGCTCTTCCTAACAGTGAAGTAATGATACACCAACCTCTAGGAGGAGCGGAAGGCCAAGCGACAGAAATAAAGATAGCCGCAGAACATATCTTAAAGACTAAAAAAAAGCTAAATAAGATTCTAGCTTCAAATACCAATAAAAAATTAGAAAAAATAGAACAAGATACAGAAAGAGATTATTTTCTAGAAGCTAAGGAAGCTAAAGAGTATGGACTAATAGATAAGGTTCTTTAATCTACAAAGACTTTATCCATTAGTTTTTTTATTTTTTTCTTTCTCTGTTTAGTTTTCTTCTTATTAACAAAGACTTCTTTAGTATCACTATCAATCTCTAAAACATCACCCTCTTTAACAGAAGGAAGTTTATCTATTCGATAAGTCATAACCCTGCCTTTATCAAGTTCAACTACTACTAAATTATTCTCTATTCTATCAACAATTACTTCCATAGGTTTAACATATTCACTAAATATAAAAAGCACCTCCTCTCACACATAATATCTCTTTCTAAAGACACTATAACAGAAAAGAAATGCTTTGCAAAATTACGATTTTTCTAAATTCAAGACATTTTTCTTAGCAATTTTCAAAATTCCCTAGGAGAAAATACAATATCTAAGCCTAAATTCATCTAAATATTTAAAATTACAACTTTTTCATTTTTTAGCACATAAAGTCCAATTATCTTCAAGTATTAACTTTTCCTACTTACAATAAAACTGGTGATAAAAGTGGTAGAAAATGGAAACAGAATGGCTATATTACGCCATAATAATGGTTTATTGCAAAAGGACATTGCAAAAATTTTAAATGTAAAAGAAAATACTTATTCTAAATGGGAAAAATGCTCTAATGATATACCTTTAGAAAAGATTAATATACTAGCTAATTATTATGATGTTAATTTAGATTATTTATTAGGTATATCTAACAAAATAGAACATAGTGAAAAGTTAAAAATTGATTATAAAAAGATATGTGAAAGGCTATTAGAACTAAGAAAAGAAAATCACTTAACACAAGCCAAATTAAGTGATAAAATAGGCTTCTTTCAAACAACCTATTCTAGTTTTGAAACAGGGGCAAGATGCCCTACTACACACAAATTACTATATATAGTAAACTTTTATAATGCTTCTATGGACTACGTTGTAGGTAGAACTGATAGAAAGAAAATATATAAAAGTATTCATCTTAATTAATTTTTCAAGCATCCTACAGGAATAACATAAACATCATCATCACGCTTATAAGCATAATTACCAGTTGCAGTTAATACCATCATGAATGATGGTTTTTTCATTTTTTCAGTATCTATTTTATTTTGCATTTTAATTAAATTTTTAGCACCTTCATCAATTAGTTTATCGCCACCTAGTTTTATTTCAACAAGTCCATAAGAACCATTTCTTAAATGTATAACAGCATCACATTCTAAAGAAGATGAATCTCTATAATGATAAACACTTCCATTTATACTTTCTGCATAAACCCTTAAATCCCTAACACATAATGTTTCAAATACCAAACCAAAAGTATTTAAATCATTAATTAAATCTTCTGGTCCTATTCCAAGACTAGCAGTTGCAATAGAAGGATCAATAAAATATCTAGTATCAGAAGTTCTTATAGCAGTTTTACTTCTTAAATTAGGATTCCATGCTGGAGACTCTTCTATTACAAATATTTTTTTCAAAGCATTAATATATGAAAAAACTGTATCTGTATCTAAAGCAAAAGAATCATTATTTATCATATCATTTTTTATTGTTTCTATTGATGCTTGGCTACCAATATTTCTAGCATAACTTCTCATTAAATTCTTTACTCTAAGAGGATTTCTACTAACACCATCAACTCTGGATATATCAGAATTAACAATTGCATCATAATAATCAAAAGCTGAGTCTAAAGCAATATCTTTATCTAAAAATATACTTCTTGGCCATCCTCCTCTACAACATAAATAGGCAATATCTTCAAGTGATAGATTATTTATTCCATTAACAGTGGACGGGCTATTAAATAAATCTTTAAGACTTATAGTACCAGTTGATTCTCCTGATTCATATAAAGTCATAGGTCTCATTAATAACCATGAAAACCTTCCAGTCCCAGTATGTGCGATTTTACTTCTATCTACAGGAACAGCTGAACCAGTAAGAATAAATTGTCCTTCTTCCCCTCTATGATCTACTTCAAATCTAATTGCATCCCATAACTTTGGAGCAAGTTGCCATTCGTCAATTAACCTAGGAGTATTGCCAGTCAATAATAAAGCAGGATTGATGTCTGCAAGAGTTAAATTTTGTTCTTGATTCGCTGGATCAGCCATATATAATACGCTTTTTGAAATTTGCTCTGCTGTAGTTGTTTTCCCACACCATTTAGGTCCTTCTATCAAAACAGCACCTTTACCTTTTAGTTTCCTTTCTAATATTTCATCAGCAATTCTACTTTTATATTTTTCCATTTTAAGGTCTCCTTTTGAAATAATTTTAACATTAAATAATACTTTTTTCAATGCTTTTCGGTAATTTGTAGACTTTTTATTCGGCAATTTGTGAGCTTTTTATTCGGTAATTTGTAGTTTTTAAGGTTGCTATTTAATTATCTAAAAACTTAAGTGCTAACTCTTTAATCTTCCTAAATCTATGATTAAGTCCTGACTTAGTGATTTTTTTACCAGTCTCTAAGCTGATAATCTCACTTAGTTCTTTTAATGAAGCCTCTTGATATTTCTTACGATATTCTAAAGCTTCTTTAGTCTTATCATCAAGTAATTCTATCGCCATATTATCTTCAAGTATCTTAATATAATTTAACTGTTCCATCGCTGAATCTATTACTCTATCCATATTTGCTTGTTCGCAATTATTAAGACGATTAGTTTTATTTTTAGCATCCCTATAAACTCTTATCTCTTCATAATAAAGCACTGCCTTACTACAACCAATTATCTTTAAAAAATCACTTATCTTATCAGCTTCTTTAATATATATCATAAATCCTTTATCACGACTTAATAATTTAGCATTAAGTGAATAAGTATTAAGAAGTTTCTGAACAAAAACCGCTTCTTCGCTTCTTTCAATTAAAAACTCTAAATGATATCTACTAGTCTTAGGGTCATTAATACTACCACTACTCAAGAAAACTCCTCTTAAATAACCCCTAACCTCATCATCAGACTCTACTAAATAACTAGGAACAACTTCACTATCAATACAAAAAGTTTCTTTAATAAAGTCATATCCTTCAACAATAACTAAAGCTTTAAGTTTATTTTTACTGAAGTTATTATTATCTAAAAGCTCTTCACTATAAGATATCTCCTCATAACTATCAAGTAATTCTTTTAAGTATGCTATAACAGCATCATTCTCACTACTAATAGTAATAGAATCTTTAATTATCTGATAATTATTACGAAAAAAGCCTGAGATTAAAGCTATTTTAGCAGTCTCAGTTATTTTTAATGTAGTTATTTCATTTTTTACTGTACCAGTAAAAGACATAAGACATTCCCCCTATTTCATTAAGTAAGAAAAGATTAAAGAACTAAGTCTCTGACTATGATGCTTAAGAGTTCCATCGGCAATAGTAAGTAAATCTGCTTCAATAAATTCAGTATCTAACTTAGATAAAACTGGATAATCTATTTTAACGGGGTCTTTTCTTTCTTTATTAGAATACCTTAAAGCCATCTCTTCACTTATTTTAGAGTTAGAAGCAATAACAGCATCAAGCTTGTGTTTACCTAAGTAACTATTTATAAGGTTAACATGGTCACTTACAGTAAAGTCATCAGTCTCTCCAGGTTGTGTTACGATATTACATAAATACATAATAGGAGCTTTTGTCCTATCTAAACATTCAATAACTTCTGTAGAAATAAGATGAGGAAGTAAACTAGTATAAATGCTTCCCATACTAAAGATGATTAAATCTGCTTCCCCAATAGCAGTTTTAACTTCTTCTAACACTTTAGGTTGTTTTTTATAGAAAAGTTTTTTTACTTTCTTCTCACTCTTAGTGATAGAAGCTTCTCCCTCTACAATACTACCATCCATCATTTCTGCCATAAGTGTTACATTAGCATCCTCTGTTAATGGTAATACTTTATTTTTAATATCTAAAAGAGTACAAAGTTCATTAATAGATTCTTTTAAACTCCCTGTAATATTTAAAAGAGAAATAAGTATTAAGTTACCTAATGCATGTCCATCCAAATCGCTCGTGGTATTAAAGCGATATTCTAACATTTTTTTAATATTATCACTAGTAGAAGATAAACTACTAAGTACTTGTCTAATATCTCCAACAGCAGGAGCATGAAACTCTTCTCTTAATTTACCTGTACTTCTTCCATCATCAGATACTGTAATAACAGCAGTTATATCTAAAGGAAAATCTTTAAGTCCTTTAAGCAAATAAGAAAGTCCTGTTCCCCCTCCAAAAACAACTATTTTTTTATTATTCATCTACTACTCATCTCCTTGAAATCTCTAATGCAACTTTAGCTGCTTCTCCCATAGCAATAACTATTTGATAGTCATATTTATTTAAAGCATCTCCTACGGCATAAACTCCATCTATAGAAGTCATTAAATTATCATCCGTTTTAACATAACCTCTATCATCTAAAATATCTAATGATGATAAAAAGTTAGCATTAGGAATTTGCCCAATATAAATAAATACTCCATCAGTAATTATATCATTACCTTCTTTTGTCTTAATAGTAATTCTATCATCTTTAGAAAAACTTTCTACTTCTCCTCTTACAAAAGAAATATTATCTATTTTCTTAATCATCTCTTGTAAATAAGCTTTCGCTCTAAACTCATTACGATATAAAACAGTAACAGTTGAGGCTAACTTACTTAAGTATATCGCTCCTTCAAAGGCTGCATCACTTGCTCCCACAACAACTACATCTTTATTTTTATATAAAGCACCATCACAAACAGCACAATAACTTATTCCTTTAGTCCTAAGTTCATCTTCACCTTTAACACCAAGTAATTTAGGTTTACGACCAGTTGCAATTATTACATAATCACAGATATACTCACCCTTACTAGTAATAACCTTTTTCTCTTTATCTATCTTGATATCCTTAACTTCTTCATATTTAACTAAAACACCTAAATCAGTAATCTGTTTTACCATCTTTAAAGCTAAATCACTTCCACTGATAGATTCATATGAAGGAAAGTTCATAATATTTCCATTATCAACTATCTGTCCTCCCGGCATAGACTTCTCTAAAATAATACAATCAATACCTGCTCTATTTAAGTAAAGCGCTGCAGTCATTCCTGCCACCCCACAACCTATTATAACTACTTTATATTTATTATTCATAAAGCACATCCTCTCTATATAACTTCTTATTTCTTCGTAAGAAAACAAAGTAAACTCCTACGATAAACAAGACAACCGATACAAGTTGAGCCACTCTAATAGGACCTAACATTAAACTATCTAGTCTCATCCCTTCTATTATAAATCTAATAAATGAATACCACATCATATAAAATCCCATTAACTGTCCTGTCTTTAAGTTCTTATAAAACTTTCTAATTAATAAAAGAATTATAAAACCAATTACATTCCAACATGACTCAAAGAAAAATGTTGGCATATAGTAATCACCATTAATATACATACCTCTAATAATAAATTCTGGTATATATAAGCTCTTTAAATAACCATATGATGTAACATATCCATAAGCTTCACTATTAAAGAAATTACCCCATCTACCTATCGCTTGTCCTATAATAAGACCTACTACTAGTATATCCAAAAGTTTTAAAAGATTTAATTTATGTTTCTTACTATAATACCAAAGATATAAAAGTCCACCGAGTATTCCTCCATGAATAGCAAGACCACCATGCCATATATAAAGTATCTCTATAGGATTAGACAAGTAATATGATAAATTAAACAACACATAATAAGCCCTTGCTCCTAAAAATGCAAAGATAATAGTATAGAAAAACATATCAAATAGTTCATCTTTATTAACTTTTTCTTTTCTAAGCTCTAAAAAGACAAGGACTCCTCCTGCTATAACTCCTAAAAGAATAAAAATAGAGTAATAATATATTTTTATAAAGCCTAAATCCAAAAGAACCCTATCCATGATGTTTAACCTTTCTAATAATTGGTTTAATGACAAACTCTTCTATTAAAACATTTGCCACAGAAATTAATATTGATATAGCAAGAGCAACCCATATATCCAAAAGATTAAAATACTTACCTAAAATCCAATCTGTAAGTTTTAAAATAAATAAGTTAATAAATGGATAGAAAAGACCAAAAGTAAGAGCCGTCACTGGTATTGTAAATCTAACTAACAAGGGTTTAACAGTCTGATTTAAAATATATATTATAAATGAAGCTAATATTGAAAAAAGAAGAGGATGATGAGGGTCAATATAAAAAGTTTTAAAAAATTTAGAAACTAAAAAGAAGACTATAGAGTAACTTGCAAAATACAAAAGCCATTCTAAAAATCTATTTAATCTGATTTTCTCTTTTGTCGTTACAATTATCTTCATAGTCTCCTCCTATAATTTATAACATTTTCTTTAAAAATTGTCCTGTATAAGATTCTTTAACTTTACTAATCTCTTCTGGAGTACCAGTAGCAACTACACTACCTCCTCCATCTCCTCCTTCTGGACCTAAATCAACAATATAATCAGCACATTTAATAACATCTAGATTATGCTCTATAACAAGTACTGTATCTTTATTATCGACTATTTTCTGTAAAATTGCAAGTAACTTCTTAATATCCGCAGAATGTAGTCCTGTTGTTGGTTCATCTAGAACATACAAAGTTTTACCAGTTGGCTTTTTCTGTAACTCTTTAGCAAGTTTAACTCTCTCTGCTTCCCCTCCACTTAGTGTTGGAGCACTTTGTCCTAATTTAATGTATCCTAGTCCTACATCTTCTAATACTTGAAGTTTATTTTTAATCTTAGGAACATTACTAAAGAATTCTAAGGCCTCACTAACTCGCATATCTAAGACATCAGCAATGTTCTTCTCTTTATAGTAAATGTTTAAAGTCTCTCTATTATACCTTGTACCATGACAAACTTCACAAGGAACATAAACATCTGGTAAGAAATGCATCTCTATTTTCTTAACTCCATCTCCTCTACAAGCTTCACATCTACCACCTTTTACATTAAAGGAAAATCTATTCTTCTCAAAGCCATACATCTTCGCTTCTTTAGTATTAGTGAAAAGCTCTCTAATATCATCAAATACCCCTGTATATGTTGCAGGGTTACTTCTAGGAGTTCTACCAATAGGTGACTGTGATATATCAACAAGTTTATCAATATTATTAAGTCCTAATATTTTATCATGCCTACCAGGCTTAACTTTGGATTTATATAAAGTACTAGAAGCCGCTTTAACAAGTATCTCATTAATTAAACTACTCTTACCACTACCACTAACACCAGTTACTAGGGTGAATGTTCCAAGCGGAATTTTAACATCTATATTTTTTAAATTGTTCTCCTTAGCACCTTTAATAGTTATAAACTTACCAGTACCTTTTCTTCTTGTTTTAGGTACTTCAATACATTCTTTGCCACTTAAATAACGTCCTGTAATACTCTCATCACACTTCATTACTTCATCAGGTGTTCCTGCTGCGACAATCTTTCCACCTCTATCTCCTGCTTCAGGACCAACGTCAACAAGGTAATCAGCAGCAAGCATTGTATCGGTATCATGTTCTACAACTATTAAAGTATTACCTAAATCTCTCATTTCAAGTAAAGAATTAATAAGTCTATCATTATCTCTTTGATGAAGTCCTATACTAGGTTCATCAAGAACATAAAGTACCCCTGTTAAACGAGAACCTATTTGTGTTGCTAGTCTAATACGTTGTGCCTCTCCACCACTTAATGTTCCCGCACTTCTGGCAAGAGTTAAATATTCAAGTCCTACATTTTTTAAGAAAGATAGGCGTGATTTAATCTCTTTAAGAATAAGGTCAGCTATCTGCATCTTCTCTTCACTAAGTTTTAATTTATCAAAGAAAGTAATAAGCTCTTTAACACTCATACACGTTACTTCATAAATATTTTTCTTACCTACTTTAACAGAAAGCACATTATCAGCTAAACGAGCCCCACCACAAACTTCACAAGTCTGCTCTATCATAAACTTCTCTAACCATTCTCTAATCCAACTACTTGATGTTTCCATATAACGACGTTCTAGATTATTGATAATACCTTCATAGTAATCAGTTTGATTAGTAACATTACCACTTTTAGATTTATAGTTAAAATGAATTAACTCATCACTTCCATAAAGGATTAAGTCTTTCTCTCTTTCTGTTAACTTTTTAAATGGTTTACTAGTACTAATCTTATAATGCTTACACATACACTCAAGTCTTTTATAATAAATATTATCAGTATCATCACCAAGAGTAACAATCGCTCCATCTTTTAATGATTTACTCTTATCAGGAATAACTAAATCAGGGTCTATTTTTAACTTAATACCAAGTCCTTTACATTCAGGACATGCTCCATATGGAGCATTAAAACTAAATAGACGAGGTTCAAGTTCTGGTAGTGAAAAATCGCAATATGGACATGCAAAATCTTCTGAGTAAACTACTTCCTTATCGCCAAGAAAATCTACTACGACTTTACCTTTACTAAGTTTAGTCGCAACCTCCAAAGACTCAAATAATCTACTTCTAATACCATCTTTCAAAACAATTCTATCAACAATTACTTCAATATTAGACTTCTTATTTTTCTCTAAGTTAATCTCCTCAGTTAAATCATGCATTTCTCCATTTACTCTAACCCTAACAAATCCCTGTTTTCTTAAATCATCAAGTAAATCTTTATGAGTACCTTTCTCCCCATGAACAACAGGAGCCATAATAACGAGTTTAGTTCCCATATCATGTTCCAATATTTTATTAGTCATCTCTTCAATACTTTGACTAGTTATCGGAATATTATGATTAGGACAATATGGAACCCCTACTCTTGCAAATAAAAGACGTAAATAATCATATATCTCAGTAACAGTACCAACAGTACTACGAGGATTCTTACTAGTCGTCTTCTGGTCTATACTAATAGCAGGGCTAAGACCTTCTATAGAGTCAACATCAGGCTTTTCTGTTCCCCCTAAAAACTGTCTAGCATAAGCAGATAAACTCTCTACATATCTTCTTTGTCCTTCAGCATATATCGTATCAAAAGCAAGAGAAGATTTACCACTACCACTAACACCAGTCATTACAATTAATTTATTCTTAGGTAATTCTATCGAAACATTCTTTAAATTGTTTTCTCTAGCACCTTTAACTATTATTTTATCCACAAATACCACTTCCTTAAAACGTTATATATTATAATACAAAATAATACATTTTTCTACTACCAAAATATACCATAAGTATACTAATTAGTCAAACAAATTTTCTATAAATAGAGAATAATAAAAGTATAGACCTTGAATTAATCTATACTTTATTAAATTATCCAAAAATTTTATCTTCTAAATCAGAGTATCTATCATACCCAGATTCTAATTCATAACCATATATAGTTTTTATATCTTTCTCAAATCCCGTTTTAGAATAAGCAAGTCCAACCCAATCATTATAATTACAGCAATGTAATATATCGTTTTCATCATCATATCTAATCGTCTCTACATCACTTTCATCAATAGGATATAGTTCTGTACCATCACTTTCAATTATTCCAGTAGAATAAACAACATTATTAATTTTTTCACTAAAATGAGAATTATTGGTCTCTGCAATAAAGCAATTATCATGTACAATTTCGTTATTTCTATTAGTTATAGGCTTTATAGAATGATATTTAAAATCTATTAAAATATCACCATAAGAATCTACCATTCCCATCATACCAGTTGGATCTTTTAATATCATATTACCATTAGGAAGTAATCCCGTATTGGCATAATGAGAATTTTTAAAAGTTGAACTTTCTGGAACTTCAATACCAGCGGCAGCTGCTAACTCTTGACTTATTCTATCAGCTTCTAACTCCTCACTAGTCTTAGGAGTTGCAATATACTCTTGAGAAAAATAATATTTATCTCCATTCAAAACAACATACTGTCTTGGAATAGCAAAACCTTTTTGTCTCTCTGCTTCTGCATCTTGTTCAGTATATATTTCTAACTTTTTTCTTTCATTTGATGTAACATCTTGCCCATATAAATTAGAAGAAGAATCCAATACATCTGCATCTTCTTTTTCATCTTCTTTATCCATATTTTTCAATATTTCTCTTAATTCCTCAAGCTCCTGTTTATAAGATTCTGGATCAATATAATCACTCGAATCCTTTGTTTCATCAACATCATGTGAAGTTCTCATTTCATTAACTTCGTTCTCTCTTAGCCATTGCATATCAATAGCTCTTCCATTTCTTATAGCTCTTCCCTCTAAAGAACCCATTTTTTCTATCCCCATAAACTCCTCCTTATATTTCCTACTTAGCTCCTAATAAGAAAGCAATAATAGGTATTAACAAACTACTAGCAATTATAACGAAAGCTAAAGCATAATTCGTAACAAAAGCTGCTATATTATCTTTATTATCTTCATTAGGCAATTTCATAGGAACAATATTGTCATCATCATTACCATAATGACCAGTACTCTTAACATAACTTCTACCCTTACCAACTCCACCTTCTTCTTCGAGAGCTTTATTTAACTTAGTGATTTCCTGTTTATTTTTAATCTCTAAATAATCACACAAATAAGTATGACCACCATTAACTAATATCATCTGATAATAATTAACTAAATTCTCAGGAATAAATATTTTAAATTGTGAAAAGTTCTGTTTTAAAAAGTCAGGTCTCAAATAATCTAATGTTTCAGACAAAAGACCTATCTCTAAGAAAGCTAAATTATATATATTATTATTAATTTTATTAGTTATATCATCATCCATTACATCTAAACTCTTAAAATTAACAAAATCTCTATTATCATTAGTGACCCCTACTACTATATTTTTAGGATTAAAGTTAATAACATAATACCCTTTACCATGAATATACTTCATCGTAGAATCCATTACATAAAAAAGACGTGTATACTCATCATTATTATGATAAGTCTTGGTATACTCATCTAATGTCTCTTCAAAAGGAAATCTAATTATCTCTCCCATAGGCATCACTGCTTTCTATCGTTCTATTCTTATACTATCATTTTATAGCATTTTAAGAGTAATTACAAGTCCGTTTATATTTAAGTATCTTCTCTTTCGCTCTTGTCGTTTTAGCAGAATCCAACCAATAATCTTCAGGACTACCTCCCATTATAAAAGAGACTCTATCATTATTTTTTAATTGATAATCAAGTGGTACTTCAATTCCATTAACAATCGCTCTATTTAAATTATAACCAGTATTATCACCTTCTAGAAATGCTAAATCTATAGGAGTAGAACCTAAAGGCAATTCAATAGCCTTATTATTTTTAGTCCTAACATAAACATTTTCTTTAGCAAATAACTCTTTTTTAACTTTCTCTACATACAAATCATTTCTTTCAAAGTATTCACTAAGAAAGTTAAGGTCTTTACAAAATTGTAAACTATCTCTTATCTCATCTTGTACTTCCCTAAATGGTTTATTCTTAGAATAAATATAATAAGGAAGCCCATAAGTATCAACCATATCCATCTCCTTAGTCCTAATCTGAGCCTGCACTAAACAATTATTAACATATAAAACAGTATGTAAAGACCTATATAAATTAGTTTTAGGTCCAGCAATAAATTCTTTAAATCTTGTTGAATCAATATCATACTCTTTATGTATAACACCTAAAGCTTTATAACAATCCAAATAATCATCAGTAACAATCTTAAGTGCAAACAAATCATGTATCGCATCTATAGTAACAATACTAGTTTCTTGACTACTAACTTTTCTTTGCCTTTTATTTAATTTAAGCATCTTTTTATAAGTACTATAAACTTCTTTTACTCTTAACTTAACAACACAATTAATACCATTATCTCTTAAAACTTTTTCCGTCTTATAAACAACATAATCTAAAGTTTCTTTATTTTCATTTAAATAGTCATTTATTTTTCTTAAAGTATCTTCATATTCCAAAGGATTCAATACTTTAAAAGATAAATCCTCTAATCTTTTTTTTATCTCATACATACCAATACGATATGCCAAAGGAACATACAAATCTATTGTCTCAAGAGCATTCTCTTTTTGTTTAAACTCTGTTTTAAAACCAATAGTTTCCATATTATGTAATCTATCAGCACATTTAATAGAAATAACTCTAATATCTTCATTAATCGCTCTTAATATCTTAGCCGTATTAGCCTCTACTTTTTCACTCTTACTAGAAAAGTTAAGCCCTTTTAGTTTACTAACTCCATCTACAAGCCTTGCTACACTATTTCCAAACATAGACTCTATCTCACTTAAAGTAATATTAGTATCCTCAATAGTATCATGTAAAAGTCCTGCTATTATTGTCTCTACATCGTTATAAGTACAAGCTAGAATATAAGCGACATGCAAAGGATGAGTTATATAAGGTTCTCCACTCTGTCTAAACTGTCCTTCATGAAGCTTAGAAGCTAGCAAGTAAGCTTTTTTAATAACTTCTTCTCCTCCTATATTATTCTCTTTAACTTTAGCAAGCACATCATCAATAGTTATCATCATACCACTCCTTCCTAAATTTATATACAAAAAAACGGCTTACCAAAAAAGCCATTTTATATACAATGATTAAATATATCTAAAAAACCTCTCATAACACCACTACCTCTTCCAAAGATTAGAAAAATAATATCAAAAGAAGGAAGAGTTTGTCAACAACTAAATTTAAGTTTTTCCCTCATCGCTTTAACAACTCTACTAATATGAGAAGAACTAACATCTAAAAGATTAGATATTTCCGAATATTTAAAGTTATTTATTCTTAAAGTAATAATAGCAGAATCTAATTGACTCAAATTATCTAAATAGTCATCTAATTTATTATATATATCTAAATTATCTATATCATCATATGGATCTACTGCCCTAGAGTCTCTTACTTCAAAATCTAACTCTTTATATTTTAAAAGAGGTCTATTCTTTAATTTAAGTATATTTCTATACAAGAGATTAAACCCAGATGACAAGCATACTAATAGAAAGGAATAAAACAGACTTCCTTTATTAGGATCATAGTTTCTAACAGCATTATTAAAAGCAATGATACCCTCTTCATAAAAGTCATCCAAAGTAAACCCTGTACACTTATTATCTTTTAAGTAGTTATAATACTCTAAAGCTTTATTATAGATAATAGGTTTATACTTATTAAGCATAATATCATAAGCTACTTCATCATTATCATAAATTAAATCTAATAGTTCATAATCATTGTATTTCATAACTCCTACTTTCTACTTCGGACTACCTCATATATCAATATACCCGCTGCCACAGATGCATTTAAACTATCTATTTTAGGACTAATAGGAATAGTAACTAAAAAGTCACAAGACTCTTTAACTAATTTACTCATACCTTTCTCTTCATTACCAATGACAAGACAAGTCTTACCATCATAATTAACATCTCTATAGTCTTCTCCATTCATAACCGTACCATATATCCAAAAACCATTATCTTTAAGTGTTTTAATAGTATTATTAATATTAGTAACTAAGACTATATCAATATCAAATACTGCCCCCACACTAGTCTTAACAACAGTAGAATTAACAAGTACTTGTCTATCATTAGGAATGATAATAGCATTAAAACCTGCAGCTACTGCTGTTCTAATAATGGCCCCAAAGTTATGAGGATCAAGAATATGATCTAAAATAAGAACTTTATCATATTCTTTTTCTAATATTTTATTTAAAGGAGTATACTGGTAGTCCTCCATATCGATGATTATACCTTGATGATTATCTTTGGTCAAATTATCAATTTCCGATTTTCGAGCCAATTTTATCTTAGATTTTGAAAATTCCCCTAGTAGATTTTGAATTTTCAAGTAATATTTCTCCTCAATTTTCAATTTTCTAACTTTTTTTAAAAGTTTTTCATCCTTAAATATTCTTTCCGCTACATTTCTTCCATATACTAACATAATTCCTCCACTATATAATTCATAACTTCATCAATTCTATTTTCTTTATTCTCAAGTTTTAAATACCCAATTAAAGCCTCAAGAGCCGTTGCCTTTTTATATTCTATCACACTACACCCTTTAGGATTAGGATGGCTCTTAGCATTTCTAGCTCGCCTTATAACACTAATCTCATCTTCATTAAAGAAGTCTCTATCTAACATTTTATCTAAGAAAAATGCCTGTCTTTTCGCACTAACATAATTAATAGATTCTCTTTGTAAGTCATTAACTTTCCCTATTTTTTTCTCGACTAAATACATTCTAATATACTCTTCATACACTGCATCACCAAGATAAGCCAGTACTAAAGAATTAACACATCTAATATCCATAAACATCTCCTCTAAAGAAAAAAGACTATAAAGTCTAATCTCTATCATTTCCCATAACTATTAATACAAGTCTAAGTAAATCAAGTAATGTTGAAATAAGTGAAGCGACATAAGTCATCGCTGCGGCCATTAACATAGAACTAGCCATACTTCTTTCACTATTATCAACTATTTTTAATTTACTAAGAAACATTTTACCACACTTTGAAGCATTAAATTCCACAGGTAATGTAATAAGTTGAAATAAAAGTATTGCCACTAACAAAAATATACCAACCCATGCAAGGTTCATTGCTCCAAAGATAAGACCAATTAAAACTGCTAAATAACCAAACTTAGTACTAAAATTAACAATAGGAACTAAGAAAGATCTAAATTTCAAAAAGAAATAACCTTCTTTATCTTGAACAGCATGTCCACATTCATGAGCAGCCACACTAACACTTGCAATAGAGTCTCCATTGTAAATATCAGTTGAAAGTCTAACTACTTTCGCTCTAGGGTCATAATGGTCAGTTAAATATCCTCTAGTCTCTACAACATAAACATTATCAAGTCCATTACTTTTTAATATTTCTCTAGCAACTTCTGCACCTGTCATACCACTTTTAACTTTAACTTTCTTATATTTACTATATCTTGTTCTTAAATAGATATCTGCAATAAGAGTTACAAGAAAAGCAATTATAACAAGTCCATAACCAAAATACATATAATAAAACATTTAAAACCTCCTATATTTTCTCTATAGTAGTACCATTTCTACCATCTATTAATCTAAAACCAATACTCTCTAAATAATCACGAATTCTATCCGCTTCAGCATAATCTTTATTTTTCTTAGCAATATTTCTCTTTTCTATTAAACTTTTTATCTCATCATCAATATCTATTATATCATTTTTTAGTAAATCTAAACTTAAAACTTTATCAAATTCCCTAATTAAATCTTTCTTAGTCTTATCACTAGTATCAAGTTTTAATACTTCATAAAGAACTGTTAAAGCCATCGCTGTATTCATATCATCACTTAAAGCATCTTTAAACTTATCTAAATATGTCTTAACTATCTTCTCATCAAGTTCTCCTTCATCTTTAAGTAAAGATACTCTATTCTTAAGTTTCCTATAAGCATTCTCTGCTTGTCCCAAAGCTTCATAAGTAAATAATAATGGTTTACGATAATGAGACTCTAAACACATATAACGATAACTTAAAGGATTAAAGCCCTTTTCTTCTAAAGTACTAACCGTAAGTATATCTCCTTTAGATTTACTCATCTTGCCACTTTTATCATTTAAGTGTTCTCCATGTACCCAATAATTACACCATTTATGTCCAAGATAAGCTTCACTCTGAGCAATCTCATTAGTATGATGAGGAAAGATATTATCAACTCCTCCACAGTGAATATCAAGATATTCTCCAAGATTTTTAATAGCAATACAAGAACACTCTATATGCCAACCAGGATAACCTACTCCAAAAGGACTATCCCATTTTAACTCTTGTGAATCAAACTTAGACTTAGTAAACCACAAAACAAAGTCCGCTTGATTTTTCTTATTACTATCAAACTCTACACCTTCACGTACCCCCACAACCATATCATCTACTTTATGATTAGTTAGAATATAGTAGTCACTAAGTTTAGAAGTATCAAAATAAACATTACCACCTGCTTTATAAGCATAACCTTCATCAAGTAACTTCTCTATCATCTTTATATAAGAATCTATATTACTAGTAGCAGGACTAACAATACTAGGCCACTTAATATTAAGTTTCTCAGTATCTTTTTTAAACTCATCAGTATAAAACTTAGCGATATCTAATACTGATTTATGTTCTCTTTTAGCACTTTTAAGCATTTTATCTTCACCACTATCAGAATCACTTGACAAATGTCCAACATCAGTAATATTCATACAACGTTTAACTTTATAACCTAACATATTTAAAGTTTTCTCTAATATATCTTCCATTATATAAGTCCTTAAATTACCAATATGAGCATAGTGATAAACAGTAGGACCACAAGTATACATCTTAACTTCATTTTTATCTATTGGTACAAACTCTTCTACACTTCTTGTAAGAGTATTATATAACTTCATCATATCACTTCTTTCTATTTTTTAATTAAATATATGATTATAAATTTTGAATAACAACACTACATGGAGTTTTAACCTTTTTTAAAATATGTTTATCCTCATCTTCTGTTATTTCAAAACAAGCCCTTGATATAAATCTTTTTCCCATTGATAATTCTATATTATAATAATTATCTATCACTTCCTTATAATAAGAAGGTAATTCATCTTTAGGAACTGAAATATCAAACAAATCATACATTTCTTCTAAAGTAACAATACTTCTTTTTTTATAAATCCATATAATATCATCATTTGGAAACTTAAGTCCTTTAGAACAATAAAGCATATTTAAAGAACTTTTCATCTTAGATATATTATCTAAACATACATGAATAAATCCACTATCAACTTTAATTTTAACAATTTTATTGTTTTCTTCAAAACTTGTAAAAAAGTTCATATTCTTAACAAAATCATCTTCTAAAATATTATCTGCCAGCTCTGTAAAGCTATATCTATCTGTAATTTTTAAATTTAAATCAGATTGATAAAAACCATTTTCTTTATTTAATAAACTATATAAATTTATACAATAATAGTCTTCATAATTAGCTGAATATAAATATCCTAAATCTCCATTTACAACATTAAAACGCAAGTCCTTATTCTCATCTTCAAGTCTTGAATATTTATTCAACTCTTGTAGTTTTTTTCCAACCCTTTGATATTCATTTCTCAAGCCAAATACTACTTCTCTTATTTTATAATAATCTTTACTCATTTTATCTCCTTATTAATTTATATATATTATCTATATAGCCTTTTACTTTTTTGTAAAACAATACTATTATCTTCATCCATAATTTTAAAGTATCCTTCTCTTCTTATTTTTCTATTCAAAACAAAATCAATATCTTTACATCTATTAGGGTTTTTATCAATAATGTCTTTATGATACTCTGGAATATCACAAGGCATAGGACTATCTAAAACCATTTCAATATCTTCTTTAGTAAAACTACGTCCATAAAAAGAAAGTGAATCATCTATAGACTTATAAGAGACAGAATAAATTTTAGAAAAGTTTTTAGGATATACACAAATTCTACCACAGTCAATAATAGCATTAGAACTATCAATATCTTTATCATCAGTATAATCAATATTGTAAAAAAATCTATCTTCTAATGTTTCTTTAGCCAAACTATTAAATTTTTCTCCATCTGTTATTTCTAAAACACCACCAGAACAATAATCACCATTTTTACGATTAACTAAAGTTCCATTAAGTTCATTTCTTAATAAACTCAAAGGAAACATGCCTTTATAAATGTAATTATAACAAAGAACAGTTGAAACACGAAAAGACAGATTATCAAAGCCTTCACTTAACTCTGAATATTCTTGTAATTTCTGCAATTTTTTCTCAATTCTCCTATATTCATCTCTTAAACCAAATATTACTTCTCTTATTTTATAATTTTCCATACAAATTTTTCCTCGCTCATTTTTACTTTATTATTTCTTATATTTTTTCACTACAAACTATAACGATTTCTTCTTTTGTAAAACATATTTATCACTTTCTTCTACAATATCAAAATTACAACTATTACTTAAGCTTCGATTCATTACTACGTCAACATTTTTATCACAACTACCATCTATTAATTTTCTATGATAACTAGTAAATGCACTTTTAGTCACTAAAACTCCTAACACTCTATTAATATCACTTTCAGTTAAAATACCTTTTACTTTTTTAAAATAAATTTCATCTTTATCTGCATAATAAGACAAAACAATTGGTTTTTTCATCTTTAAAATATTTTCTAAACAAATATGAATACTTCCAGAATGGATATTTATTTTAACAACTTGATCTCTAAAAGCTAAATCAGTACGCATTGTAGATAACTCAATATTACTACAAAATTCATCATCTAAAATATCTCTTGCCGCCTCATTAAATTTGTCACTATTAATAATTTCTAAAACTTTATCAGAAATAAAATTTCCATTTTTCTTTTCTACATTAGATCCATACAAAGTACTTGATATCATTCTGTTAGGACTTTTATTCTTACTTGTAAAATCATAATTAATATTTCTGTTATTAAGTGAAAAATGCAAATTATCGTATTGACTATCAATCCTTGCATATTTACTTAATTCTTGTAATTTACTTTCCATTCTCTGATATTCACTTCGTAACCCTAAAACAACACTACTTATTTCATAAAAACTTGAATTCATCTTTGCCTCCTTAAATATAATTTTATATTTTATATGCTAATCAACATATTTATGTTGTTCACTAGTCCAAGCAGGTGTACAAGGCACACAAGCTTCAAACTCTCCTTCAAAAGTATAGCATTCATTTTTATCAAGTAAAATAACATCACCAGTTTTAAATTCTATTACCTCTTCCTTGCCTTTAACTTCTAAAATACCACTACCAGACATGATATAAAGTAGTTCTTTACATGCAGTATTAGTTTGATAACCTACTTTAGGACTTCTACCATTTATTTTAATAACAGCAACATTAATGTCTGCATCTGTCATGGGATAATCCATACCAGAATACCCATCACCACTATAAAACTCTGCCTTTTCTTTGCTTACATAAATCATAATAAATATCTCCTTTCAAAAAATATCATTCATTATTTTCTATTAGTAATTTCATTTCTTTTAATTTTGTTTCTAATAATTTCTTATCAATAAGCTTTAATTTATATTCAGAAATTAAAGTTTGAGACATATTCTTACTAAGTGAGTATTCTACAACATCTTTATCTTTAGAACTACAAAGAATAACTCCAACACTAGGATTTTCTTGTTCTTTTTTAACATCTCTGTCTAATGCTTCTAGATATAAGTTCATTTTCCCTAAATATTCTGCTTTAAATTCTCCTAATTTCAATTCAAAAGCTACTAAACAAGATAACTCTCTATTATAAAATAACAAATCTATAAAAAAGTCATGGTTGCCAACTTGAACTCTATACTCATCTCCAATAAAAGTAAAATCTTTCCCTACTTCTAAAATAAAATCTTTTAAATTTTTAATAATAGCATTTTTTAAATCTTTTTCAGAAAATTCTTTAGGTAAATCCAAAAATTCCAAGCTGTAGGTATCTAAAATTCTTGTATTAGGATAATCTTCTTCATCAATAGTTTTTGTAACTGTTGGTAATTGTTTGCCACCAGAAAGCATATACCTTTCATAATAAGATGACGTAATCTGTCTATCTAATTCACGTTTAGAATAATTATTCTTTATAGATAATTGTAGATAAAAATGCCTTTCTTCTTTCGTTTTAGAACCACTTAAAATAAGAAGATTGTTTGTCCATGACAATTGCGTCACCAGTGGTGTCGCAATCTCATCATCTTTATACGTACTATAAAATTGAACCATTCGCTCTATATTTCGTTTAGTAAATCCTCGTATATTAGGATAATTATTCTTCATAAATTCGGCAGCTTTTGTAGTAATTTTATCACCATAAGCACTATTTTGTTTTAATTCGTACAAAAACTTGCCAACTTCTAAATATAGTAAAATCATTTCTTCATTTACTTTTCTATATGCATTATTTTTTCTCTTTTCAATCATTTCAATTATCTGGTTAAAATTAGTGTCTAAAATAATAACACCTCCTTTGCATTTACTTACCCATATTATATCTTATTATCATATCTTTTTCTATAACAAATAAGTCTAAATATATCATTTTTTATAATATTATTACATTATATATATCTACTTTATAGTACACTTTATTCTATACTCAACTAAATAAGCCTCAAGACTTTAATCTTGAGGCTCACTATAATTAATAACATTCGAAATAGGTATAATATAATTATTTTCATCTAACTTAGTCAAAGTATCATATAAACATATTATTCCTCCAGTGCCTATTTCTTTTTTAGTTTTCTCTAACTTACTAAAATTCTTAATCATTTCTTTTTTAGGAATAGCAGTCTTTTTTATCTCTAAAGGATATAACTTATTATTCTTATAAAATATTAAGTCTATTTCATTTTTCTCTTTATCACGATAATAATAAAGATTAGGAGTAATTCCTCTAGCATTATAAGCTTTAATTATTTCACTAACAATAAATGTTTCTAAATAATGTCCTGAACTAGAACCAAGTTGTAACTCTCTTGCACTAGTATATCCTGCTAAATAAGCAGCAAGACCTGTATCCATAAATACAATTTTAGGTAAATGAGTTATTCTTTTAAGTTCACTATTCATATAAGGCTCAAGTAAATAAACAAGTCCAGATGTTACTAAAATACTTAACCATCTAACAGCAGTAGGAACACTAATTAAAGCATCATTAGCAAGAGCCGTATAATTAAGTTGTTCTCCTGTTCTTGAAGCCACACATACAATAAATTTTCTAAAACTAAGTTCATTTCCTATCTCTGTCAATTCTTTAACATCACGAGAAATATATGTGTCAAGATAACTATTAAAATAAATATCTCGTGACATATCTTTTTCCATATAAAGTGTAGGCATTCCACCCTTAAATATTATCTCATATAATTTATTAACATCTATCTTAGGCATAGCTTTATACTCATTTAATTTAGCAGGATCAAACAATTCTTTCTTTTCATTTTTATCTATCTCGGAATACATAAAACTATTTAAGTTAACAATACCAACACGACCTGCTAAAGACTCACTAACATTTTTCATCAAATGAAATTGTTGTGAACCTGTTAACCAGTACATCCCATTTTTATTTTCTCTATCAACATTTATTTTTATATAAGAAAACAAATTAGGAGCATATTGCACTTCATCAATAAGTAAAGGAGCAGGATGTTCTTCTAAAAATAATTTAGGATCACTCTTCGCTTGTTCCCTTAAAACTTCATCATCCAAAGTTATATATTCCATATTATCAGGCTTTAAACTAAGTAAAAGTGTAGTCTTCCCAACTTGTCTTGGCCCTGTAACTAATAAAACTTTAAATGTTTTACTGATATTTTTAATTATCTCTTTCGCTTCTCTTGGATACATAATCATCACTGCCTTTCACTTTAATAATACATTTAAATATTACAAAAGTCAATATACTTGTGTTAAATTAGACAATATATACATATTAAATTAGTCAATAATACCATATTAAAATAGTCAATACTATCATATTAAATTAGTCAACACTATTATATTAAATTAGTCAGACTGTTATCTCTTTCTTACCATTATACCAAGCATCAACAATAATAGGAGTAACCACTTCATCTATAACTTTATCAACCCTTCTCGCTCCAAACTTTTCATAATTACTTTCCTCTATAACTTTATCCACAATTGTTGGGGATATCTTTATCTTTAAATCTTTCTTTTTAAATCCTTCTATTAACACATTTAATCTTTTTTCCACAATTTTGTGAATAACATCACTACTTATATCATTAAAGTAATAAATCTTCCCTATTCTATTAACAAATTCCACACCTAAAAACTCTTCTATATCGACATTGTTCTTACTCTCTGTAAAACCTATAGAGTCATTAGAATACCCTAAATTAGTAGTCATAAACAAAAACACATTATCAAATCTAACCTTTCTACCTCGAGAGTCAGTCAAAACTCCTTCATCAAGCACTTGTAAAAACAGTTTCATAACTTCACTAGAAGCTTTCTCTATCTCATCAAGTAATACCACAGAATGAGGATGCATTCTAATCGTATCAAGAATAGTTAAATGATTATCAAAACCAACATAACCTGGAGGAGAACCAATAATCTTACTAACCGTATGTGCCTCTTTATATTCACTCATATCAAGTCTAATAAAATTAGATTCCCCATATAGAAGTTTTGCAAACTCTTTAACTAATAAAGTCTTACCAACTCCAGTTCTACCGCAGAATAAAAAAGATTCTATATGCGGTTTTTCTTGAAAACCAAGTCTAACCTTCTTAACCCTATTACACAAATCAGTAATAATCTCATCTTGTCCTAAAACTGCCTTCTTTAAGTTTTTATCTAAGTCATTTATAATCTTTCTACTACTCTTATTAATCTCATAAACAGGTATCTTAGTCTTTAGATATATAACATCTGCCACCATTTCCTTAGTAATCTTTTTAGGCTTTCTCTTAGTCATTAAATTAAGTTCTAACTCATTCTTCTTAGTAAGCAGTTCTTTTTCCTTTTCTTTATAAGTAGAAGCTAAATCAAAGTCTTGTTTAATAATCGCTTTCTTCTTATTACTTATAACTTCTTGAAGCTTTGTATTAATTTTTAAAAGTTCCGTATCATTCTTACTTTCTAATAGTGATGCCTTAGTACAAACTTCATCTAAGATATCTATAGATTTATCAGGCTGATAATACTCATATATATAAGTACTAGAAAGCTCTACTATTAAATCTATAATATCATCACTAATACTAACAAAGTGATATGCTTCATACAAAGGCTTTAGTTTTTTTAATATTTCTTTAGTCTTATCTTTAGTAGGCTCTTCTATCATGATAATTTGAAATCTTCTATTCAAGGCTTTATCTTTTTCTATAAAGTTGTGATATTCATAAGTAGTAGTCGCTCCAATTAACTGTATCTTTCCTCTTGCTAAAGCAGGTTTAATAATGTTAGAGGCATCTATCGCTCCTTCCGCCCCACCTGCCCCTACTATCGTATGTACTTCATCAATAAAGACAATAATATCATCATTTTCTTCAAGTTCTTTTAATATCTTAGAAACTCTCTCTTCAAACTCCCCTCGATATTTTGTCCCTGCTACTAAATTAGCCATAGGAAGAGAAAGAATTGTTTTCCCTTTAAGAGGTTTAGGAACATTACCTTCTACTATTCTTCTAGCAAGCTCTTCAACAATAGCCGTCTTCCCTACTCCTGCTTCGCCAATTAGTAAAGGATTATTCTTACCTCTTCTACATAATATTTCTATTAGGCTTTTAATCTCATCATCTCTTCCTATAACAGGGTCAACTTCATTACCCACTACTTTTTTATTAAGATTAACAGCAAAGTCCTCTACAAGTAACTTCTTATGTATCGCTTTATTACTAACTTTAGAATCTTTTGATATAGAATTATATATCTCATCCACATCTATATTAAGACCAATCAAAAGCCTAATCGCTACTCCTTCTCCTTCTTCAAGTATTGCGAGCAACAACTCATTAACACTTACTTCTACTTCACCTTTTTCTTTACTATTTAGTATCGCCGTCTCTATTACTCTCTTTAACAAAGGAGTATATAAAAACCACTGATTTGCATTCTTACCAACTCCAACTATTCTTATAAGTTCACTCTTAAACACTTCATAAGTTATATTGTAAGAAGCTAGTACTTTAGTTATCTCTAAATCCTTCATTGAAAGTATCGAAAGAAATAAATGCTCACTTCCAACATAAGGATGTCTTAAATTATTCATCTCTTTTTTAGCAAGTATCAAAGCTTTCTGTGCTTCTTCACTAAATCTTGAAAACATAAAATTCCTCCAATCAATATTATTGTAAAGATTTTTACTTACTTTAATCAAGAAATAGAAGCCCCAAAAAACTGACAAAAAAAAAGACCCCTAAGGGTCAATAATTACTAAATTACTAGTAATAATACTGTAAATACTATAAATGCTAATACAAGTAAAGCTACTAATAATTTCCAAATATACTTAAACCAATCTTTATAAGAAGTATTAGTATAAGCAAGAGTTAACATAAGTGGAATACTAGTAGGTGCTACTAGCGTAACAATACCATATAAGCTCTGGAATATTACAGCAATAAGTTGATAATTATTAGTATCAGTAACAACACTTACAAAGTATGGTAACACACTATAGAATGCATAAAGTGGATCACCATTAAAGATACTAGAAATAACTACAACTAAACCAGTAGTAAAGATATTAAATCCTTTAGTTAATCCTAAAATAAATTTATAGATAACTAATTGATATGGATCATAAGTAGTAAGAACTAAACATGTATAGATTAGTAATGCGATTAAAGCAGGTACTAATGCTTTTTTAACACCTTTACCAAATCCATCAAATACATCATCCCATTTAATTTTATAAACAAATTTAAGGATAATGATAGCAAGTAACATTAGAGTTACTAACTCTACTAAAGTCCAATATCCAAAAGCACTGATTGCCCCTAAAATCTTACCAAAGATAGGGAAACCAAATAATTCAAACTCTGTAATAGCAGTAGTTACATCATCAAATAAAGTTATACCGAAAGCACTATTCCAAGGAATAAAACCTAAAATTGTAACTATTAGCATTAAATCTAAGATTAAAACTAATGGCCATACTCTAACTTTATGTTTTTTACCTTTATCTTTGTCTTTAGCTTTCTCAGCCTTAACTTCCTCTGGGATAAATTCTTCTTTATCATCGCACTTTTTAGTACTAGCTTTCTTACCAAATTTTAATGTAAATAAAGCTAGCATTACTACACCTAATACTAAAAGAACAATTTTAGCCCAAATCAAATCTGTAAGTTCTACTGATAAGTATTGTTGTAATACTTGAGTTGTATTATAAGAAAATGTTGTTCCCATTAAACCTACAGCAACACTACCTGCAGTAACAGCAGTAGCAGCTACTTTATTGTATCCCATCATAAGTACTAAAGAAATAACAAATGGGAATAACATTAACAATGCTAATTGTAGTCCTGCAAATGAAGTTAAAAATGCAAATAAAGCCATAATAACAACAAGGCATATTACTTCTTTACCTTTAAACTTCTTAACTAGACTATCTAGCATTCTTCTATATGCTCCAGTTTTATATAAAACACCATAGAAACCACCAACAACTAATACAAATAGAGCAACATAACCAAAGTAACCAAATACAGTTGATTGATATGATAAAATATCGAATAATCCAACTTGATATCTACCAAGTTCTGTATACTCAGTTTGATAAGTTGCACAAGGTAAAATCCATGTTAATAAAGCAAATAAAAGTAATGTTATAATAACAACTTTAAGTGTATTATGCTTTTTCATATCTTTCTCTCCTTCCAACTATAATTATACGAAGAATTCCTTTAGTTTACAAGCTTTTGACGACTTTTTTTGTGAAACTTTTGTGAATTTTATAATTTATCAAAAAAGGCTTTAAATAATCTCTTAGAATATTTATCATCTAAATTAGATTCAGGATGCCACTGTACACCTAATATAAAGTTTTTATCTTTAAGTTCCACACCCTCTATAAGTCCATCACAACTCCTAGCACAGACCAAAGTATTATCAAATTCTGGGACATGATAACTATGTCTAGAATTAACCCATATCTCTTTCTCACCTATAATAGAATAAAGTTTACTATTCTTATCGATAATAACTGAATGAACATAAGTCTTATTAAGTTCTAAATGATTGATAGAGGTATTATTTTCAATAGTATTATCATAACCAATTCTCTCATCCCCACTTAATACTTTACTTAAAGCTTGCATACCTAAACATATAGCAAATAATGGTTTATCACACTTAATTGCATAATCAATTACTATTTCATCCAACTGATACCAAGTATCTCCTCCGGGTAATATAAACCCATCACAGTTTTTTAGAACCCTCTCTAAATCTTTAATCTCTTCTTCACTATAAAGATTTTTACAAGACATCTCATATTTATCAACAGGTAATATTAATAAAGGAATACCTCCAAACTTAGCAACAGCAAGTCTAACTTCTTCTACACAAATAATATTAGATTCGCCACTATATAACCTTCCTACAATACCAATAATAGGTTTAATATTAATCACCTCAAAATAAGATATGAAAAAAGATAAGAATATTTAACTCTTATCTTAATGTTTTAACTTTATCTTTAAGTATGTTGATATCATAATTAACTCGTTCTTCATCAGATAAAAATGGTAAAAACACTTCCATACTAGGTAACATTTCTTTATTATCACTAAATATATATTTTGTAATGTCACTAACAACATCTTCAATAGAAGTATTTTCAAAAAGATAAGAAACTTCTGAAACACTTAAAACTCCATTATATTTAAGCATTTTTTCTAAATCCATATTATAGAAAATACTAAGATAACAAATTAAAGCTTTATATAAATCAGTTTTAACACTACTCAAAAGATCATCTCTTAATCTATATCTACAACTATATTCAGTACTTCCAATAAAACTAGAACTATCAAAATCAATTAAATGCCCACCATCTTTATCAATTAATAAATTATCACATTGGATATCATTAAAACACATACCATAACTATGAAGTTCATTTAATTGTCTAGAAATATCATTACATGCTTTGACTTTTTCTTCTATAGAAAAACTACTAGCTTTTGAAAAAGAAACAGCATCTTTAAAATATTTAGTAACAATACCTTTAAACCTATCATTTACAAAAAACTCATCAATAGGAATACCACTACCTAAAATATATATATTATTAATCAAATATTCAAGATTATCTTTTGTTACCCTTTTTAAAAAATAATAGTTTTTAAAAATTAAGTTTCCTTTTTTTCTAAATTCTGCAGTCCTACTATCAAAAAGTTTTTCTAAACCAGAATACTCTTCTTCACTTAAATTCATAACCAATCCCCCAAATTACAATCGTTACTTGCAGGTAGGCTTCATTGTAGGGAATAATATAACATCACGAATACTATCTTGTTCTGTAAAGAACATTATAAGTCTATCTATTCCATAACCTACACCACCAGCAGGAGGCATACCATATTCTAAGGCTTCAATAAAGTCCATATCTATATCATTCGCTTCAGCATTACCTAAATTCTTTTCTTTTAATTGTTCTTCAAATCTATCTAACTGATCATCTGGATCATTTAACTCAGTATAAGCATTAGCCATTTCTCTACCTGCAATAAATAATTCAAATCTATCCACAAATCTAGGATCATCTTTATTTTTCTTAGTAAGTGGAGAAATCTCTACTGGATGTCCATATAAGAAAGTTGGTTGAATTAAAGTTTCTTCTACATACTTTTCAAAGAAAAGATTTATGATATGCCCTACTGTCTTTTCATGTTCTTGAACTTCAATATTATGTTCTTTTGCAAGTTCTAAAGCCTCATCAACACTCATTTCTTTTTTAAAGTCAATGCCAGTCTTCTCTTTAATTGCATCAACCATACTAATTCTCTTCCATGGTCCTTTTAAGTTAATATCTTGATTATTCCAATGATAATCCATCTTACCAATAACATTCTCGGCAATTTTAACAAACATCTTTTCTGTTAAATCCATCATACCCTCTAAATCAGAATAAGCTTCATAAACTTCCATAAGAGTAAACTCTGGATTATGTTTAGGATCCATTCCCTCATTTCTAAAGACACGACCTATTTCATAAACCTTTTCCATACCTCCAACTAAAAGTCTCTTTAAAGGTAATTCTAAGGCAATTCTAAGGTACATATCTAAGTCTTGACTATTATGATGAGTAACAAAAGGACGAGCTGAAGCACCAGTTAAAAGTGTTGATAAAACAGGTGTTTCAACTTCAACAAAATCTCTATTATCTAAAAAGCTTTGAATAGAACGAATAATCTTAGGTCTTAAAAAAGCAACACGTCTAGACTCATCATTCATCATTAAATCAACATAACGTCTTCTATATCTTTCTTCAACATCAGTAAGTCCATGAAACTTCTCAGGAAGTGGTCTTAAAGCTTTAACTAAAGGTGTATATTCTAAACACTTAATAGTAACTTCTCCTGTTCTTGTCTTCATAACCTTACCATAAACACCAACAATATCCCCAATATCAGCAGACTTAAATAATGTATAGATATCTTCTCCTACATCATTAATTGATATATATACTTGAATAGAACCACTCTTATCTTTAATAGAGAAAAATGAAGCTTTACCCATCTTTCTAATAAACATAATTCTACCAGCCACTTTAACAGTATCAGTCATACTATCAAAAGCATCATGATCTACACTTTCATACTTTTCTTTAACATCATTAGCATAATCACTTCTATCATATCTACTACCAAAAGGATCATAACCTAATTCTCTTAACTTAAGAGCTTTATCTCTTCTAACTAATTCCTGTTCTGTTAATTTTCGCTCGTGCATAAAACATCCTCCTTCACTGTATCTGCAACTACAACTTCAGTCTTAGCAACTTTATCGTGTAATCCTTGTGCATTCTTAGTAAATGCTATCATTATTAAACTAATAATAAGTACTAAATATTGAATACTACTAACAAGACTACTAGCACTTAAAAATATATTTTTACTTAAAAACAGTACTAAAATAACATTAATAATATTAACTAAAATACTATTATTAATCATACCTCTAATAAGTAAATCATTCATAGATAGTTCTGTATCATTAGTTTTCTTAATTTTAATTTTCATTAACTTCTTACCAAAAGTCTGCCCATTATTATAACATGGATAAACAACATAGTAAAGTAGACTTATAACAATAGTGACAATAGAAACAATAACTGTTTGTCTAGAAATATCATAACTTAAGTCTACCATCTGATTAACATATTCTTCCATAGAAACGCTACCTTCAACATAACCTTCTAAAACTCTATTTTGTTCTTCATAAAGCTTAGTAGCCGTATCATTAACAGGAACAAACATTGTAATAAGAGAAGTTATTATACTAATAAGTACTAAATCTATTAGAAAAGCAAGTACTCTCTGACTAAACATTGCCTTAATATCAGGACTTTTCTTAACCTTATTTTCTTTATTAATTTTCTCTTCTTCCTCTTTAATTTTATCATAAACATTTTTCTTCTTCATAAAGTTCCTCCTTAAACCCTTCTAATACTTGTAGTATATCACATATCTTAGTCATTTTATAAATTTTATTTTTAATATCATTACTTCCTTTAACACCCTTTAGATACCATCCTACATGACTTCTTATTTCAAGTACTGCCTGCTTCTCACTTTTTAAGTCACTTAACATCTTTAAATGTTTAATACACATATCTATTTTATCATTAGTTGTAGGTAGTGTATAAGGTTTTCCTTCAAGATATAAAACAGTATTTCTAATAAGCCAAGGATTACCTAAAGCAGCTCTACCTATCATAACTGCATCACATCCTGTAAAATCTAACATCTCTTTCGCTTTCTCGGGACTAGTAACATCACCATTACCAATTACTGGAATTTTAACACTATTTTTGACATCACGAATTATATTCCAATCAGCTTTACCAGAATATCCTTGACTTCTAGTTCTCCCATGGACAGTAATAGCACTAGCACCTGCTTCTTCACAAATTTTAGCAATTTCTACAGCATTTATATGATTAGCATCCCATCCACTACGTATTTTAACTGTAACAGGACATTTAACAGCATTTACCACTGCCTTAACTATTTCTTTTACTTTACTAGGATCTTTAAGCAAGGCACTACCTGCTTGTGCTCTTAAAGCCACTTTAGGAACAGGACACCCCATATTAATATCGATAATATCAGGTCTCATTTCTTTCTCTATATATTTAGCAGCCTCTACAAAGCTATCTACATCACTACCAAATATCTGTTGTGCGATAGGACGTTCAACATCTTCCATATAAAGCATTTCAATAGTTTTCTTATTATCATAACATATAGCCTTATCACTAACCATCTCTGCATAAATAAGACCACAGCCCATTTCTTTAACTATCTTACGATATGCACTATTACAAATACCTGCCATAGGAGCAAGAACAACTCTATTTTCTATTTCAACATTACCTATTTTCCACATATAAAATCACCCAACACTTGCAAAATATAAACTTTTGTGTTACTATGAATATGTAAAAGAAATTTACATAAACTATTAAGGGAACATTCAACCTTTCCTTGTTGAATGCCTACCCAAAAATATTATTATAGGAAGACATTTAATTCATTAGATGAATTAAGTGTCATTTTTTTATTACTATTATCAATATGATAACTAGAGATAAAATGATAGAAATATGCTTAAGTACTTTTAATACAAAGATGCATCTATTCATATCTATCAAACCTCCTTTCAAGGAGGTAGACACTCAACGATTGAAGTTCCCTTAGACATATTATATACTAAAGACAATTTTGATACAAGTGTTTTTCACAAATTAGATACTTATTTTTTTAATAATTTATTTTCTTTTAACAAATCTCTAATCTCTTCAAGTAACACCACTTGTTCATCCTTTTTCTTCTCTTCTTTTTTATGTTCAATTCCTAACTTCTTATCTGCTCTATCTCTAATATTAGTAACTATCTTAACCATTACAAATATACAAATAGCAATGATTAAAAAGTCAACAATACTCTGTATAAAAGAACCATACATAATAGAAGCATCACCAATTTTTATAGATAAGCCACTAAAGTCAAGCCCTCCTAATACAACCCCAAGTAAAGGCATAAATATATCATCTACTAAACTACTAACTATTTTAGAAAAAGCACCACCAATAATAACACCAATAGCCATATCTAAAACAGCACCTCTACTAATAAACTTTCTAAATTCTCCTATTTCTTTTTCAACTGCTTTCTTAGCTTTCATAACTACTTCCTCCATCTTTTTCCACAGTTTAAGTGGATAACTGCCTTTATAATAC
Organism: uncultured Bacilli bacterium; assembly: GCA_944331935.1. Lineage (GTDB taxonomy): Bacteria > Bacillota_I > Bacilli_A > RF39 > UBA660 > Onthousia. The sequence goes on from CALVIV010000001.1 coordinate 66,692, forward strand.
AGAAAAAAGAACTATTTTTCAAGTTCTTTTATTAGTTCTGCTTTATTCATCTTAGAGTAACCTTTAACTCCTTTTTCTTTAGCAAGTTCTTTTAACTTAGTTAGACTCATTTTCTCATAGTTAGTTTCCTCTTCTTCTGGAGGCATCTCTCCATGTTCTACTAAGTAATCAATTTGTTCTTTAGTTAATGTCTCATACTCTAATAATGTCTTAGCAAGTAAATCAAGTAAATCTCTATTTTCTTTAATTATCTTAGTCGCTTCATCATAGCACTTATCAATAATCTTTCTCATTTCTTGATCTATTTCATGAGCTACTTCATTAGAGAAGTTTCTACTCTTAGCATAGTCTCTACCTAAGAAAGCACTACCTTCTCTTTCTTCTAATTGCATAGGTCCTAAATCACTCATACCATATTCAGTAACCATAGCTCTCGCTATCTTAGTAGCTTTCTCAAAGTCATTTTGAGCCCCTGTTGTAACTTCCCCAAAGACAACTTCTTCACTAACACGTCCTGCAAGTAAACCTGTAATTTCTTCAAGTAAATCAGTTTTAGTTTTGCAAATCTTCTCTTCACTAGGAATCATCATATTATATCCACCTGCAGAACCACGTGGAATAATAGTAACCTTTTGAACGTCGTTAGCACCTTTTAACTTAATACCAACAACAGCGTGACCTGATTCATGATATGCAACTAACTTACGGTCGGCTTCACTTCTTTTAGCACTAGTCTTAGCAGGTCCCATTAGTACTCTATCACTTGCTTCATCTATCTCACTCATTGTAATGGCATCTTTATTACGTCTAACAGCAAGTAAAGCAGCCTCATTAAGTAAGTTTTCAAGGTCTGCACCAGAATAACCTGGAGTTCTCTTAGCAAGAGCAGGAATATTAACAGAAGGTGCTAATACTTTGTTACGAGCATGTACTTTAAGTATTTCTTCACGTCCCTTTACATCAGGTAAATTAACAACAACTTGTCTATCAAATCTACCTGGACGAAGTAAAGCTGGGTCTAATACATCAGGTCTATTAGTAGCAGCAATAATAATGATACCTTCATTTTCACCGAATCCATCCATCTCAGTAAGTAATTGGTTTAATGTTTGTTCTCTCTCATCATGTCCACCACCAATTCCTGTACCTCTTTGTCTACCAACAGCATCAATCTCATCTATAAAGATAAGACAAGGAGCAGTTCTTTTCGCTTGTTGGAACATATCACGAACACGGCTTGCACCAACACCAACAAACAACTCAACAAAGTCAGATCCACTAATATAATAGAAAGGAACATTCGCTTCTCCTGCTACTGCACGAGCAAGTAATGTTTTACCAGTTCCTGGAGGGCCATATAAAAGTACACCCTTAGGAATTCTAGCACCTAACTTTTGGAACTTTTTAGGATTCTTTAAAAAGTCTATTAACTCTTTAACTTCTTCTTTCTCTTCATTAAGACCAGCTACGTCTTTAAAAGTAACTTTATTCTTATCACTAGAAAGCTTTGCTTTACTCTTACCAAAATCAAGAGAATTCTTACCTCCACCCATTTGTTTAGTTAAAAACCAAAAACAAATAAAGGCAAGTAAAGCAATAGGTAAAATATTAACTATTACAAGTAAAATAGTACTAGACTCTGGATCAGCTACACTAGTAAACTCAAAGTCATCCGCTTCACTCGCTTCCACTAACTTTTTCATTACTTGGTCAGATAATGGAACTCTAACAAAGAAACTTTCATTTTCTTTATAATTGTCTAACTTACCAGTAATCTCATAAATCTGTGCTCTCTCACGAGGTGTTACAGTAATCTCACTTACTTCCTTAGCCTCTAAATCACTCATAAACTCATCATAAGTTAAAACATTAACTTTTTGATTAGCAACACTAACAAAGTATATAACTCCAAGCATCACTAGAAGTAAAAAGACATAAGGTAGTAAACCTTTTTTAACAACTTTTTTATTTACATTCATGGAAATCTCTCCTTTTTTCTACTCATATCTCAGTATTATATCATAAAATTCACTATTAGTCTTATCAAATTTAGATTTTTTTAATCCTGGAACAAAAACTATTCTTTCACGACTATCAACTACTATAGGCCATAAGTCTCTATCAGCAAGAGGAATCTTACTATCTATAAAAATATCTTTTATTTTTTTATGTCCTCCTCCCTTAATAGCCATAACATCTCCAAGCTTTCTAGTTCTAACAATTAAAGGCAAAGTTACATCTTTACTAGAAAGTTTTATAATGTTATTACTATTACCTTTAACAGAATCTAATAATTCTAACTTATGTCCATTAGGAAGTATTACTTTCCTACTTACTTCTATTTCATAACTACTAAGTAAATTAGGATTTCTTCTAATAGATAAAGTATTATAACTTTTTACTACTTCAACATCATTAGGAAGATTAACCTTAGCATTACTCTTCTTACTATTAATAAGACTTTCTATTAAATCTAAATGTTTATCATTGATTAAAATTAAATCATCCTGATAAAAACTAGATATAAACCTCTCTAAAATAATTCTCTTTAAGAATTTATTAATCTCTAAATATTTATCTATATATAACTTATTATCTTTAATAACTTTACTAATCGCTTTACTAGCTTCCTCTTCAATAAAATCATCCGCTTGGCTTAATACATTACTAAACTTTAAATATTTCTTATGAATATCTTTATCTTCACTTTTTAAGAAAGGTAAAACTTCCTTACGATATCTATTCCTCGTATAAACATCACTAAAGTTACTTTTATCAACAGCATAAGGAACTCTATTCTTATGACAATAATCTAATAACTCACTCTTAGTTAAACCTATAAAAGGACGATAAATGTAGTAACCATCCATTTTTACCAACTTTCTAAAGCCACTATATCCTCTTAAAGTAGAACCTCTAGCAATTCTCATAAGGATTGTTTCCATCAAGTCATCACCATGATGAGCAGTTAAAAGGTATTTAGCATTATATTTCTTAACTATTTCATCAAAGAACTGATATCTAATATTTCTCGCTTCATTATGAAAGTTATCATCACCATATCTATCTATTTTCATATATTCAAAGATTACATTATTTTCTTTACAATACTTCTCTAAATCTTCTTTCTCTTTAGCACTCTCACGTCTTTTATCATGATTAACATGAGCACAGACTAATCTAATATCATATTTTTTTCTAAGTTCCAATAAACTTTTAAATAAAGCCATAGAATCAGGACCATAACTACAAGCGAAAACTAAGAAGTCACCATCTTTTACTTTAATATCTTTATATAAACTTTCAATATTCATTACTTACTATCACTTTCCTCTTCATCATCTTCAGGTATTTTTAAGATTAACTCTCCATCTTTAGAGTAATAATACTTTTCTCTAGCATATCTTGCTATATAATCAGAATCCTGTAACTTATTAACATCAGACTCCAACTCTTCTTCTTTATCTTTTAAGGAAGCAAGTTCTTTTTTTAACTCTCCCTTTTCCTGATATTTACTATATATCATAGTCCAATATCTAAAAATTGTAAACGTAGTAAAAATAATAACAGCAAAAGAAACACAAAGCAATAGTACTGGACCTAACTTTTTCTTTTTTCTTCTCTTAGCCATTAAATTTTCACCCACTTTCCTAAGATATATTATAAAGTCATAAAAAAACTAGTTCAATATTAACTAGTCACTCTTTACACTTTTGGTCATCTTTTTTAGGCTTTTTCTTAACCTCAGGCACTTTCAATAGTTTTCTAAACTTCTTAGTAATATTAAAGAAGGTAAAAAAGCCCAAGATAATAAATAAATAAAAATATGGATGAATAACAGCATTATTTATCTTTCTCATAACAAGAAAATAAATAAGTACTAAATCAAAAATAAATAAAATATTAAATATAATCTTAACAACTCTATTTTTATAAAAGAGAATATTATAATTAAAATTATATAAGACTGATAAGACTCCCCCATATATAAAAGAAAAGATTAATGATACTACTTGTTCAACTAAACTCATTATCTAAACAGTCTATTAAAGACACTAGAGCCTTCTTTATCTTTCTTACCACTATTATCATCCATATAAGAGAATCCCTTTATCAAACCTTTAATAGAAACATTACCTGCTAAAGTATCTAACTTAACAAGTTCCAAATCTTCCCCTTTAACAGCCAAATAGCCCATAACTGTCTCTAACAAAAACTCTTCATTATCAAAGTTTTCTATTTTCTTAACTCCTGTAATAAGTAAATTCTTTCTTTCTGTAATAGTAATACTATGATTATAATTATTAATAATTGCTTCCTTGCTTTCCATATCATCACCTACTAAATGATATGCAACAAACAAAAAAAGAAGAACTAATCTTCTTTAGAATCTTCATCTTTAATGTTATTATAAGCTTCAATAATCTTATCTTGAAACATTGCTCTAACTTCTGGATTAATTGGATGTGCAATATCCCTATATCCTCCAGCTTGAGTCTTTCTACTAGGCATAGCAATAAAAAGCCCATTGTCACCTTCAATGATTCTAATATCATGAACAGCAAAAGAATCATCAAGTAATACTGATGCAATACCTTTCATGCGACTACCTTCTTTTTCAATTTTACGTACATTTACAGATGTAATTTTCATATGTAACCTCCTAATACTAAGTCTTATAAGTCAATTCTATACCAGTTAACTAACTTTTGCAAGTCGTTTTTTAAAACTTGTCAAATACTTTACTAATATATATTTATTTAAGTATCTCCAAGCTAGAAGTAATCAAATCACTATAAGAAAAAGATTTAATATTATTATCTATTAATTTAACAACAAATATTGCTTGATAAGTCTCTATTATCTCCCCTTCAAATTCCACTATTTGGTTTCTACTACCATTAAATTTAAAATGAAGCATCTTTCCTTCTTTAGATTTTACTTCATCTCTTACTTTATCAACATTCATCTTGGATACCCCACATACATAACACCATTAGTAATAATACCACCCATTCCATTACTACCATAATGAGTCTTAGAAAGTAAACTTATCAAATCAATTTCTTTATTTTTTGGAGATAAAGCGACAGTACTAGCAATAATAGCAGGGTCTAAAGCATGAATATTAATTCTCTTAGGACTAGAAGCAAAGTTAGCCCCTGCTTTAATTAAGTCCTCATAAAAAGACTGACAAGCTCCTGCTATAATAATGAGTTTATCTTGATTTCTCTCATACTCTCTAGCTTTCATCGTCGCTTTAACAAAATTAAGAGAATTCTGATAATTAGCCAAATCACTCTTATCTTTATTCTTCTTAAAAGAATCATGTCCTGTAATAACCAAAATATCCGGATTATACTTTTCTAAACAAGAAGTAATCTCTTTAGAAAAATCATCTTCATCCAAATTAACCCCATAAGCTTCTAAATGCATATCTTTATAAAAATCTATACATCGCCGCAAATAATCTTTATCACCATCAATATGCAAAATCTTTCCTGGCAAATAAAAGTATTCACTTCTATCTAAATTAAGCATATCTTTAATCTTTTTAGCATCATTTCTATCTTTATTAGTATCATAATCTACATCAGCTTCTTCTAAATCATCAAGACTACTATCAGCATAGAGCCTAACATCGATACCTTTTAAATAAGCTATATCGTCTTTAATATCAATAATAGTAAATAAAATATCATTATTATAAGAATTTCTAGTAACAAAGTCTCCAATCTTAAACATATAATTCACCCATTTAATTATATGTAAAGGATTTATATTTATGCTCTAGTTAAAGAATTAGCAATATCAACAAATATTTTATAATCTAAAGCCTCCGCTCTCACATTCAAATCATAACCATATTTATTTAAAACAGTCTCTATAACACTTAAATTATATTTCTTCAAATTATTTCTTAGAGTCTTTCTTCTAAACTGAAAACTATCATGAACAAGCTTCATAAAAAAATCTTTATCATCTAGCCTCTCTAACTCATCTTTTCTACTAAAAGATACCACAACACTATCAACATTAGGTCTTGGATAAAATTGATTTCTATCAACCACAAATTCTTTTTTCACATTAAAGAAATAATTAAGAATAACCGTAAGAGCCCCATACTCTTTACAAGATACCTTACTACAAAACCTATCTCCCACTTCTTTTTGAACCATCATAACTATCTTTTCAAATCCTAAATTGCTATCTATTAATTTAAAAAGTATAGGAGTCGTTATATAATACGGAACATTACTAACAAAATATAAATTATCATATGAATACTCACCTACATCACTAACAATATTTGCTTTAAGAAAATCGTTAAATAATATCTTTACATTATCATAATCTTTAAGTCTACTAGCTAATACATCTTCTAAACTATTATCAACTTCATAAGCTAAGATATTACTATCTTTATATAGACTTGCTAAAGTGATAGTTAAATTACCACTACCAGGTCCTACTTCTATAACTAAAGAATTAGTCTTAATGTCAGCAACCTTTGCAATTTTATCAATAATCGCTTTATTCTGTAAAAAATTCTGTCCATACTTTTTCTTAAATTTAAAACCGTCCATAATATCACTTTCTTTCATACTAAAAATTATATTAGTACTTTAAATTTTTGTAAAGAAAAAGCCTAAGCTTTCTTAAATTTCTTAGACTCATTATTTATTTCACTTTTATTTTTATCCTTTTCTTTAAACATAAATAAAATATTTGATAAAACTAAACCATATAACATAATATTTATATAAGCAAGAAAATTATCATAAAAATTAAAATCTATCCCATATCCATACTTACTATTTAATACCATATTAGTATCTAATATTGCTCTTAAAGAAACAAGGACAATAGTAGTTAGTGCTAAGCAACAAGTAAGATTATAAAATAAACATTTAGTAACTCCTTCTTGCCTAAAAATCATATTTACAAGAAATAAAATTAATAAAAGTAAAAATGGAACAAACTGAGGTAATACACTAATTATATCTTTATTAAGTCGCATATTCATTCTAATAAAAATAAATAAAGATAAAGCAAAAGCTGCAATCAAAAGAAGAAACTTAAGTACATAAAACAATCCATTAAATATTTTTTTCATTTTCTAACCTCCTAACACTATACTTCTATACCAATATGAAATTTCAACAAGTAAATCTAATGTATTTTGATAACTACTCATTGTACTAGAATAACTATCTTTCACAAGATCAAAAAAGTTATTTTTATTAGAGTCAGTAGTAAAATAATAATGATCAGAATTTTCTATATTATTTTGAATATAATTAACAGAATCTAACAAGTTATCTACATTAACCTTAACTAATGGAGAAATAATATTATAATTTGTTAAAGATTCTACTGTATCAGTATTAAACATAGAAACAACTTGCATTACTAAACAATCATTAAGAATATTATTTTTATAATCTACTACAAAATTATAACTATCTTTAATACCTATCTCATCAAGTTCTAAATATTTCATCATCTTTTCACTTTCAATTATATCAACACAATTTTGTAATTTTGCCTGAACATTATTAAGACCATAAACACTAAGAGAACCTCTATAACTAGACTGATTATAAACATTAATATTATTTTTAATAGTTTCTACCTTACTTTCTATAGCAGCTTTATTAGTATCATTATAAGTACTAACATCTACAGTCTCTGCTAATTCCTGCATATGATAAAAGTTAATAAAAAGTAAGAAAAAGGCACATCCAAAAATAAGTCCTGTAATTGTATATGCAAATACGTTTACATATTCTAATAATAATTTTTTCATAACTATCCCTCCGCTTGTACATTAATATTAAAATGATAATATTTATTTTGCCAAGATGTATTTTGTGAAGACTCAGCTACATAAATTCTCAATTGATAATTATTAGTATTAGATGAAGAAAGAACTCTTGTATCTAAAACATTATTTTTAATATCAGCTAAACTACCAGTCTTAATCACTTTTCCATTTAAACTTAATTGATATCGCAATTGATTTCTAGTAAGCAATTCCTTACTTGAATAACTAGCATCATCACTAATAATACTATCTTCTAACAAAACATTGTAAGTATAATCAGAATCACTACTATTCCTAACACTAAATTCATAAGGAGTTAAAGTAGTAGCTGTTTCATCATCTAAAGGTATAAGACCGCTTTCATCTATAGTATTATTCTCATCATCTAATTGTACAGTAATTGAACTTATACTACTATCATTGGAAGTACTACTATAAAAAAATCTATACCACAACATAGAAGTAGCAAATATAAATGCAAACAAGGCGATTCCTGCCAAAAATAACATAATTACTTTTTTCATTTCTTAAACCTTCCTTCTTTTTTAATAAATCTTTTCTTATCTTTATTTTTATCAATCTTTTCTTTATTATATTTCTTCTTATCAGTATCTGATTTATCAGAAGATCTAACGGTTTTTATCAATTTATATATATCATAACCTATAATCATAACTGTAGGAGCAATAATAATAGCAACCCATCCTAAAATAGAACTTAAATAATATTGTATATAACCAATTTTTGGAATTCTAAATAATACCTTTCCATAAATTTCATTAAAACCTATTCTAGAAGAATCTTGTGTATTATTATTGTCACCCTTAGTCGTATATAAATATTCACCACTACTTGTTTTATCTATATCTACAATTCTATGAGTAACTAAAACCCCAGAATATCTATAATCAGTTGAATTAAAAGTTATTATATCACCTTTTTTTAAATTTTCAGGACTATCAACCCTCATAGTAACGACTACATCAAGGACATTAATAGTTGGTACCATAGAAGGACTAACTATAGTATAAGCTGAAAATAAATCTTTTTTATTTTTTCCTGACTGTAAATTATATTGTTTATCTATAAAATTAATAACAAAAACTAAAAAGACTATAATCATTATTAGACATATAGAATACATTAAAACAGTTGCAATAAAATGAAATATTTTTCTTGCTGTAATCAACCATTCCTTATAATTATTTTTCATCAAGTTATCACCCACTTAATATTCTCTAATAAATAGCACATAAAAAGATTAAACCAAGATTTACTTTGATAAATCAATTTTTGCTTTTACAGATACTCTCACTCCAAAGTTTTTTTCTAACTCACTAACAACAGTATTAGAATCAACCCACATTCTTAATCTATAATTTATAGTTGTTGTTTTATTAACAGAACCACTATCTAGCAACATAGTACCAGCCATAGTTCCCAATTCTGTGCTTTTAGTAAGAGGAGTAAAATGTTTAGGAGCCATAACTTCTTCATATGAATTATTAGTCTCTTTTTCTAAATATAATTTTACCTCATCATTATTAAGAGTAGAAGTTCCTACTTTTTCAGCAGCAATTTCATAATTGGCAATAACATCACCATTAATATCTGCATCAATTGAAAAATCAAAATATTGATTCTCATCTGTCAAAGTTCTACCTACTTCATCTGACATTGGATAAGCATTAGTAATATCAATACCATTTGTATTTTCAGTATAATTTAAAGAAACATTACCCGTACTAATAGTATTAACACTATCTTTCTTTTTAGTATATGTAAAAGTAGCAATAGAAACGCCAATTACCATAACAATAAAAATGAAAAGTACAATAATAACAATAAATATTTTATTATTGTTTTGTTTTTCCACTACTTCACCATTATAATTTTCATTATTCATATTCTACACCCTCTATCATAAGATAATTGTACCACACTAATTTTTTTTGGTAAAGAAAAAGTGTAGCTAACTACACTAATCTGACATATTTGCATAAACATTTATCCTTAACATATAGGTTTCAACAGTATTAGATAAAGAATAATCATCTGACAACCACATTCTTAATCTATAATTACGACTCTCTGAATTTCTAAAATTACTTTCTAAAATAACATATTGATTATTTGGAGCATAAGAAATATTATTAGTGGTATTTAAAGAAGATACTTTAGTTGGCTCCAAAACTTGACTTTCATTATCACCATTAAGATTAGTTAAATAAACTTTAACAGCACTATCATCCAAAGTACTAGAACTGTCTTTAGAAGCTGAAATTATATAATTAACATTAGCATTACCACTCATTGTTGCATTAATAGTAAAATCAAAATATAAATTTTCATCTGTTAAAGACATACCTACTTCATCAGACATAGGAGAAGCATTAGTTAAATATATACCATTGTTATTTTCTGAATAACTCATTACAAGTGTACCAGTAGATAGATTATTAACTTCTTCTCCTATTTTAGAGTAAAATATAGCTGCATAAGTTACTCCTATCACTGCAATTATTAAAACTAAAATAGCAATTATTATTAACATTTTTGACTTAGAATTGTTTTTATTATCACTCATAATTTTCCTCCCAATCTTATAGTAATAGTATAACACAAAAGAAAATAGTACATAAACTTTTTACTACAATGCTGCCGCTGCTCCATAAACATTTACTTTTAAAGTATAACTACCTCCAGTTGGATCAGTGTAATCATCAGCTACCCACATTCTTAAACGATATTTATGAGAAGTAGTATTATTCATAGTATCACTAAAAAGAATATATTCACCACTAGGTGCATTATAATTTTCACTTCCAGTAGTAGTACTTAAACTAGAAATCTTAGTAGGAGCCAAAATCTCACTATCAGCACCATTATCCATATTAGTTAAATATACTTTTATAGCAGAGTTATCAACAGTACTATCAGAAGATACTGCGGTAATTGCATAATTAACATTAACAGGACTATTACCACTTATTGTACTATCTACAGTAAAATCAAAAACATTATTAGCACCAGTCAAACCTCTTCCTTGTTCATCAGTTATAGGCAATGCATTAACTAAATTAATTCCATTTTCCGGTTCACTATAAGACATATTAATACTACCGGTAATAATAGCATTTTCTGTAATACCATTTTTGCTAAATGTAAATGCTGCAAACGAAAAACCAATTACCAAAATAACTAAAATAAAAATTCCAATTATAGAAAATAAAATTTCTCTTGATTTACTTTTTTTCATATTTAAGCCTCCATATTATATATATAATATAACATATAAAAAGTTGGCAAGCAAATAAAATTACACAAAAAGAAAAAGTGTCAGAGATTAGACACTTTTTTATGCCAATATACTACTATTGAGCAGCAGCTTGACCGTAAACATTTACTCTTAACTTATATGTTTGTTTACCAGGAGCACCACTACCAGTATCGACATTTTGTTGATCAATTGGGTAATCTTTTGAAACCCACATTCTTAAACGATATTGATTTGTAGCATTAGTTGTAAATGTACCATCTTCTAATTTATATTGTCCATCTGGAGCACCAGAAGCATCACTAGAAGTTTTTGGTAAAGAACTAACAACAGTAGGTGCTAAAATTTGACTATCACTATTTCCCTTATCAGTCAAATACACTTTAACATACTCATCAGTTAAAACTGTATCTGGTTCTGTTACAGCAGTAATAGCATAATTGATCGTTGTGGTACCTGAACCATTAATAGTTGCACTTACACTAAAATCAAATGTTTGATTAGTCTCAGATAAAGCCATACCTGTTGCATCTTCCATTGGCATAGCATCAGATAAAGTAATTCCATTTTCTGGTTCGCTATAACTCATACTAATTGTACCAGTAGTAATTATATTCTCTTTAACACCAGTTTGGCTAAATGTAAAAGCTGCAAATGAAACTCCTACAACTGCTACAACTAAAATAGCTACTCCCAATACTGATAATAACACTTGTTTAGAATTATTATCCTTCATTTTGTATCTAACCTCCTTCTACAATACAACTATAGCATAGCTTCGCATCTAAAAGCAATATTTTTTTTTAAAAAATAATAAAGTGCTCATAATTGGACACTTTATTACCATCCATATCTAATAATCTCGAATTTTATATTATGACTTGTTGTAAATCCTTCTAAATTAGATTGACTCGTAAATAACAAATCCATATGATTTCCAGTAACCGCTCCTCCTCTATCCATAACTATAGCAAGTATTGGTTCACTATATATATTAATACCACTTATTCTAACAATACTACCACATGGAATAGATCTATCCGCTGCAACCACTCTAACCTTTCCATATACTTGATCTTCAAAATAGATATTACCATTTTTAAAGTTTTGACGAGGTGGACATGCACTATTACCAGAACATCCTGGACAATCAGGTCCATAAGCTGTAAGAGTACCCATAAAAGCTACAGGACTACTACTAGCAACACTAATTGCATCATAAAAATTATCATATAAAGTAGGTTCCTTAGCTTTTTCCATTTCTTTAATAGAGTTATATTTATTAACAATATGTACTGCTTGCAAACTCTTTACGCTATTAATATTAGAAGTCATAACAACTTTTTTATTATTGCCAGACAAAATCACAAAAGCCAAAGCAAAAATAATAATTACAAAACTAAAGTACTTTAAAAATCTTTTACCCATCTTTTTACCTCATTTTCTAATTAACATAATACTAGCATTATTATTTATTAAAGTCAAATAAACTAGAGGCATTTTTACTGGTAATTTCTGCTAATTCTTCTACACTAATATTTTTAATATCAGAAATAAACTTAGCAATATACTCTAAGTACTTAGAAGAATTAACTTTGCCTCGATATGGTACAGGAGTAAGATAAGGACTATCAGTCTCAAGTACAATAGAATCAATTGGTATTTCTTTAACGACATCTTTAAGTTTAGAGTTTTTAAAAGTAACAACTCCGCCTATACCTAATAAAAAGCCCATAGAAATATATATTTTAGCAGTCTCTAAACTTCCACTAAAGCAGTGAATTATACCCTTTACCTTATATTTTTTTAAAGTATTAATAGTATCCTGTGTTGCATCTCTAGAGTGTATTACAACAGGTAAATTAAAATTCTCTGCTATCTTTAATTGTTCTTCAAATAACCATATCTGTTTATCTTTATTATCTTTAGTATAGTGATAATCAAGTCCTATCTCCCCAATCCCTACAACTTTTTTCTTCGCTAATAAGCTCTTTAAATAATCTAAATCTTCTTCTCTTACACTATCTGCATATTCTGGATGATATCCTATCGTGACATAAACCATATCATATTTATCTTTAAAACTCATTACTTCATCTATTGCTTCTCTACTACAACCAGACACAACTATTTTATCAACATCTGCTTCTTTATCTTCCATAATAACTTTATCTATATCATCATAATCTTCCTTACTTAAATGACAATGTGTATCTATAAACATAAAACCACCACTTTCTCAAAAACATTATATCAAAAAAAGAATCTTCTAAACAGCATTTTACTATTTACAAGATTTATTATTTCTTCTTCGACATAAAAACAATCTTATTAAATAAAAAGTTAATACAACTAAATAACCGATATCTAATATATTATGCCCTAAAATAACCATTACAACTAATACTACATAAAGAATTATACATGCCACTGCTTCAATTTCTAACTTTCGTTTTTTAGTCATAACTCTATCCTTTCTTACGACTTCAAATACTACTTGTTACTACGGCCACTACCCTTCAACTATAACATAAAAAATAGGATAATTATCAAAATCATCCCATTTATTTTTCAGTTTACACTAAAATTTTACAAATCATGTTCTTTTAAGAACTTTTCTTTATCTATTCTTTGGAACAATACTTTAGGAGTTCCTACTTCGTATTTATTATCTTTTAAATAATAATTTTCCCCTCTTTCATTATTAATCTGTCTTAATATTTCTTTAGAAGTTGAAGGTATCGCAAAAGAAAGATTAATAGCACATACTCTAATAGACTCAAGTAAATTATATAAAACAGTCTCTAATCTGTCTTTACTAGCATCATCTTTAGCAAGAACCCATGGAGTTGTTTTATCTATATACTTGTTACTAGCTCTTAATACTTCAAATATCTTGTTTAAAGCATTAGATATTTCAAGACTATCTATATCTTTACTAACCTCTTCATCTAAGTTATTTATTTTTTCTATAAGAGAAGCATCTATATCTTCATAAACTTCTTTATTAGTAACAACTCCATCAAAATACTTATTAGCCATACTTATAGTTCGTTGTACTAAATTACCTAAAGTATTAGCAAGGTCAGCATTAGTTCTATCTATTAAAGCTTCAACTGAAAAGTTACCATCACTTCCAAAAGGAACTTCTCTTAAAACAAAATATCTAACTGCATCAACACCAAAATATTCAATATATTCTCTAGGGTCCCTATAATTACCCAAAGATTTAGATATTTTACTACCATTTATAACAAGCCAACCATGACCATAAACTTTCTTAGGAAGTGGTAAATCTAAAGCCATTAAAATAATTGGCCACACTATTGTATGGAATCTAATAATCTCTTTACCTACTAAATGTAAGTCAGCAGGCCAATACTTTTTAAGTTTACTATCATCATCACTCATATATCCAAGTGATGTAATATAGTTAGTTAAAGCATCTAACCATACATAAACAACATGCTTATCATCAAATGGAACAGGAATGCCCCACTTAAAACTAGTACGAGAAACACATAAATCTTCAAGACCAGGTTTAATAAAGTTATTAATCATCTCATTTTTACGAGACTCTGGCTCTATAAAATCAGGATGTTCATCTAGATATTTAACTAATCTATCTTGATATTTAGAAAGTTTTAAAAAGTAAGCTTCTTCTTCTACTTCTTTAACCTCTCTACCACAATCAGGACATTTACCATCTACAAGTTGTGTCTTAGTCCAAAATGACTCACAAGGAACACAGTAAAGTCCTTTATAAGTTCCTTTATAAATATCTCCTTGTTCATATAACTTAGTAAATATTTTTTGAACTGCTTTAACATGATTTTCATCAGTAGTCCTAATAAAATAATCATAAGAAATATCTAAAGCTTTCCATAAATCTTTAGCATTCTCTACTACTTTATCAACATATTCTTTAGGACTAACTCCTGCTTCCTTCGCTTTAGTCTCTATTTTTAGACCATGTTCATCAGTACCAGTTTGAAAATAAACATCATACCCTTTACTTCTTTTATATCTAGCGATTGCATCTGCAACTATTGTTGTATAACAATGTCCTATATGAAAGTTAGCACTAGGGTAGTAAATTGGTGTTGTAATATAATATTTATCCATTAATATCTCCTCCTTCAAAATAAAAAGATTTATCATATCAAAAGGACGAGTTAACCCCGTGGTACCACCTTTCTTTACAATAAATCTTGTATCTCATTCTAATTAACGCTTAGCACGTTCATACTTACATATCAATATGAAAGTTCAGAAGCCATATCTTATAAAATCATTCGTTTCTTTTCCACCTACCAAGAACTCTCTATAACTAGAAGTTATAAGACTCTTCATCACAACTTTTAATAACGCTATTCTAACACAAGAAAAATTAATCTTCAAGATATTTCGATAAGAAATTAGCAATAATTTGTATTATATGTTCATCTTCTTCAGTAAAACTCTTACCATCTTCATTAAGCATTAAAGCAAGTCCTATAATCTCACCATCTGATAGTATAGGGCTAATAATATACTTATACTCTTCACCTAAATTTTTACTATCTACTATCTCTTCTATCTGACAAGTTCCTTTAACTAGACTCTCTGTTTCAAATAAACACTCTTCTAATTTAGTAGAAATATTACAACCACAAAACTCTTTTTTATACTTACCAGTACCTGCTACAAACTTATCTCTATCTGTAACAAAGATATTCTTACTAATAGTCATATAAATAGTATCAAGTAAAGACTGTGCAATATCACTTAAAACATCACTAGTAGAAAACTTCTTTAAGCTTATTGTCTCTTTATCTACAAAAAATTCTAAACTCTCACCATCTCTAATTCTAAGAGATTTTCTAATATCTTTAGGAATTACAATTCTTCCCAAGTCATCAACTCTTCTAACTACACCTGTTGTCTTCATAAGCTCTCCTTCCTTTTCAGTAGTATTATTCCAATATCAGCCCATTTTATACCATCAAAATTATGCTATCTATTGATATTATATACGTAAGAAGGACTTTTTTTCTCTGGTAATTATTTCCAGTTAACAAAAGAAACAAAAAAAATACTCATTTAATCAAATAAATGAGAATTTTCTTTAGTAAAAACAAACCTTTCTATCTGTTCTTTAAGACTATTAAGAAGTATCGTATCTTTAACTAATATTTTCATATCAACAGTCTCTAATATTTGTTTAACATAAGTTGTTTGTAAAAACTTAGTAGCATCTTTTTTAAAGTTAGGATTACTATCTTTAACTATCAAATCTAAATTACTTACAAGCTTCTCTTTAACAAGACTAGTAAGAACTTGCTTCTCTTCTTTTTTAGCATCTTTATTAAATTTAACTAATTCTTTCTTCAAGTTCTTAACCAACTCTAATGGTTTATCATCATCCATCTTAGAATAATTATCTTTAATTATATCTATCCGTCTTTTAAAAATATTTCTAAACTCTTTCTTTAAATCACCTTTATAACTAGTTAAAACTTCATTAAATTTATCACTATTCAAGATTAAGTTGTTATGTTTAGCGATATTAAGAACTCTTTGCTTAACAGTATCCATCGCTTCAAGTGGTACTTCAATAACTCCATTAATAATATCATCTTCTATTAAAGAATTAGTATTATTAGTAGCAAGTTCAACCCCTGCTGTCATTAAAATCTCTTTATGTTGCTTTAAAATATCCTCTTTAACCACAATCTTCATAGCCTCCAATTCTACTAATAAGTATAAGAAGATAAAAGGTTTTAGTCAAGAGGACAAAAGAAAAAGAGCCTAAGCTCCACTCTTAGAATATTATTATTTATTATTACTTTGCATTTCTAATCTCTTAACTCTTTCTTTAGTTTTCTCATAACTACCATCTTGATATCTTTCAAAAAAACATCTATACATTCTTTTAGTGTATTCATCTTTTGACATATAATCTCTTTCCATAAGTTCTTCTAATAACTTATCAATAGTTTCTTCTCTGTGTTCATCAAGATAGTCAGAATCAAAATAAAACCAATTTGAACTGTCAAGATTATGAGAAACATTGCCTTTATCATAGTTAAAGCTATAATATGAACTTGCACTAATAATTATCTCAGATGTAGATAATAAAGACTGAACCTCTTGAACCTTTAATCCATCAACATTTTCAAAAGGAATAATTATCATACTACTATTGTTATTAGAAATTGAAAATTTATACTCATCACATGTATGAGATTTTTTCCCATCATTTATCTTCCAAGCAAAAAACTTATATGCAGGAACATCAAAAGTATTTTCTTTCACAAAACCTCTCACCCTTCATTTGTCACATATAATACACTATTTTCTTCATTTTGTAAAGAAAAGCTTAACTTACCATACTAGATAACAAGGCAACTAAATAATAGATAGGATGTTTCTCTAATTTAACAATATCTAAGATAATAGTTAAATCACTCTCTCTACTCTTAAATCTAAACATAGGTGTAATTGTATAGGCATTCATAAACAAATCTTCTGTATTTAACTTACTAGTAGATTCTTTATCAAAGTAAAGTTCAATAGTATTTTTAGTTTCACTAACTTTAGTAACTCCCACTTGTTTAACAAGTTTCTCAAACCACTCTTCATACGTATAAACAATGATATCTTCACTAAGTTTACCAAATCTATCCTCTAAGTCACTTCTAACTTCTTCAAGCTTCTCTTTACTATCTATCTCATTAATCATTCTATGAATCATAATCTTCAAATCATCATCAGTTACATAATCATCGCTAATATGAGTAGATACATTAAGTAACGTCTTATTAGACTCTTCTTCACTATCTTCTTCCACAACATTACCTTTAAGACGTTCTACTTCTTCATTAAGCATCTTTAAATAAAGGTCAATACCAACACTATCAATAAAACCTGCTTGTTTACTACCTAAAATATCACCTGCACCTCTAATAGATAAATCACGAGTTGCAATAGAAAAACCACTACCTAACTCCGTAAACTCTTTAATAACTTTTAAACGTTTTTCAGCAGTTTCTGTTAATACTTTATGTTCTTGATACATTAAATAACAATAAGCAATTTTATTACTACGACCAACTCTACCTCTAATCTGATATAACTGTGCAAGACCAAATCTATCAGCATCTAAAATAATTAATGTATTAACATTAGGAATATCTATACCTGTCTCTATTATTGTCGTACATACTAAAACATCTGCCTCATGGTCAATAAACGACTGCATAACATCTTCAATCTTAGTCTTATCCATTCTACCATGAGCATAAATAACTCTAGCACTTGGGACAAGATTTTCTATCTCCATTACCTCTTGTTCAATATTCTCTACATTATTAAATAACAAAAATACTTGTCCATCCCGAGACATCTCTTTCATTATCGCTTCCCTAACAAGTTGTTTATTATATGCGATAACATAAGTCTGTATTGGATATCTATCTCTTGGAGGAGTCTCTATTAAAGATAGACTTCTAATACCTGCAATAGACATTTGTAAAGTTCTAGGAATTGGTGTAGCCGTTAAAGTTAAAACATCTACGGTACTCTTATATTGTTTTAACTTTTCTTTATGTTTAACCCCAAATCTCTGCTCTTCATCAATAATTAATAATCCTAAATCCTTAGGTCTAATATCATCACTAAGTATTCTATGAGTACCAATAACAAAATCAATTGTTCCTTCTCTTAACTCTTCTAGTATCCTATTACGTTCTCTTGTACTAGTAAATCTATTTAAAAGCCCAATATTAACAGGAAAATCTTTAAATCTCTCTAATGAATTTTTATAAT
Organism: uncultured Bacilli bacterium; assembly: GCA_944331935.1. Lineage (GTDB taxonomy): Bacteria > Bacillota_I > Bacilli_A > RF39 > UBA660 > Onthousia. The sequence continues at coordinate 85,606 of CALVIV010000001.1, forward strand.
GTTGACTAGAAAGAATAGTTGTTGGGCATAAAAGTAATACTTGCTTATTATCCATAATTGCTTTAAAGGCTGCTCTAAAAGCAACTTCTGTCTTACCAAAACCAACATCTCCAACTAACAATCTATCCATTGGAGAGACCTTCTCCATATCTTCTTTTATCTGTTTAGTAGCAAGCAACTGGTCATTAGTTGCCACATAAGGGAAAGCATCTTCAAACTCTTTTTGTAACTCATTATCAGGAGAAAAAGCAAAACCCTTTTGTCTTTCACGTTCCGCTTGTACTCTTAATAAGTCATTAGCCATATCTTGAACTTTACTTTTAACTCTAGCTTTAACCTTTTCCCATTCTTTACCACCAAGTTTATAAATAGTAGGTCTAACTCCTTCTTTACCAGTATATTTATAAAGCATATCAATCTTTTCTACAGGAATATAAAGCTTATCATTACCTTGATATAAAACTTCTATATAATCCTTTAAAACTCCCTGTTGACTTAAAGTCTTTAAACCATTATAAATACCAATACCATGAACTTGATGAACAACATAATCCCCTATCTCTAATTTATTTAAATCAGTTATCTTGGTATTATATTTAAACTTAGTCTTATACTTCTTAACCTTCTCATTATTTCTAAACAATTCTCTACCTGTTAAAAAGATATAATTCTTATACTGAAAACCACTATCCAAACTAAAGTTAACTAAATTAAGCTTATTAGGATAAATTTCATCCATAGTAGTATCCATTATAGGCAAAGATATTTTACTTCTAAAACTATGTAACTGATAATCTTTTAAACAAACAATAACTGTATAATTAGCATATAACTTTTCTCTAATATACTTAGTAATACCTTCTATATCATCATTAAATAAAGGTAATTCCTTACTCTTAAAATCTATTATCTTTAAAGACTTATCTAAATTATCAACCGTTAAATAATGTAGGGCATCGTTTTCATAGATATCATCAAATGATGCCATATAACTACCTTTAAAGTCACTATCTTTCTCTTCTCTATACTCTAAAATATCTGTACATATCTGTTTATAATTAATTAATATGGCACTTTTATCTTTATAAATAGTTACATTATTATCTAAATAACCACCAATATTAGTTACATCGCCATATTCACTTAAATACTTAGTATTTCTTTTCTCTTCTGGAATAAAAGTATCATTAGAAAATATTTCTGTATAAGGATATATTTCAATACTTTTAATTTCATTTAAAGACTTTTGACTCTTACCATCAAAATATCTAATAGAATCTATTGTATCACCAAAAAACTCTAATCTAACAGGATTAGATTCCCCTAATGGAAAAATATCTATAACAAAACCTCTAACCCCAATTTCCCCAGTCTTTGTAACTAAAGTAGTCCTCTCGTAACCTATATTAGTAAGTTTTTCTACTAACTCTTTAGGACTAATCTCATCATTTACCTTTAAAGATAAAACACTCTTTAAATATTCTTTTTTTGTAGGTAAATATCTTAAATAACCCATTAAATTAGTAATAACAATAGCAGGAGCACCACCACTAATCGCTTCCATTGTTTCAAGCCTAGTAACCATTAAATCAGGACTAATCGCCATCGCTTCACTAGTTAAAAAGTCATCCATTGGAAACAAATATACATTGTCTGTGTAATTACTAATACTTCTATATAAACTATTAGACTCTACTAGATTAGAAGTAACTATCAAAATGTTTTTCTTATTATCATAAAGCTTATTTACATAAACGGCAAAAAGCTCTTCAGTCATCCCTGTAAGAGCGATATCTTTATCATAAATTTTCTCAAAGAAGTTATCGAATACTTTCATAATTACCCCTTTCTATTATATTTACTCATCAAAGAGGTAAAGTCCATTACAAAATAATCATCTAAAACATTAACTAAGGTATCAAACATTGTATCTATCTCATTAAGTTCCTTCTTACTAAATTTAGATAAGACATAATTAATAACATCATCTTTATCATTAGAAATACCTATTCTAAGTCTTTTAAAACCATCAGTTCCAAGATGAGAAATGATACTCTTTAACCCATTATGTCCTCCACTACTACCATTTCTTCTTAATCTAAACTTACCTAAATCTAAATCAAGGTCATCACTAATTACTAAGACATCTTGAACGTCTAATTTATAAAAGTCTAGAAAAGCTCTAACTGCAATACCAGAATTATTCATATAAGTAGTAGGTTTAATAAAGATAACTTTCTCATTATTAATAGTAGTCTCTACATACATAGCATTAAACTTTTCTTTAAATTTTAAAGGAATATTTTTATACTCTAAATACCTATCTACTAACATAAATCCCATATTATGTCTTGTATTTTCATATTCTTTTCCAACATTACCTAGTCCAACAATTAATTTCATAATTAAAACCACCTCTAAAATTATTTCCCGGGAAATAATTTATTTATTATTATCAAGATATTCTTTATAGACAATAGACTTAGGAATACCTCTTTCTTTTGCCACTAACTTAATAGCATCATTTTTAGTATTACCATCTTTTATATAATAATTAACATGTTCTACAATACTCATGCTATTAAAGTCAAATTCTAACTTAGCACCTTCTACCACAATAACAAATTCTCCCTTAATAGGAAAGTCCCTTGCCAATACATCACTTATTTTACCTCTAATTGCCTGCTCATACTTTTTAGATATTTCTCTAACTACACAAATATTTCTATCACCAAAAACATCTTTAATATTATTTAAAGTATCTATTAATCTGTGAGGAGCCTCATAAAATATTAATGTATAAGGATGGTTTCTTAAAGTCTCTAATTCTTTTATCTGTTTATTTTTCTTTGCATTAAGAAAACCATAAAAAGTAAAAGGTTGCGGTGCTAGAGCAGAAATAGTTAAAGCAGGAACAAAGGCTGTCGCTCCTGGTAAACTCACAATATTATAATCATGTGATGAAATATAGTCAACTATTCTGTATCCAGGGTCACTAATTAAAGGAGTACCTTGGTCAGTAACTAAACCAACATTTAAACCTGATTCTAAAAAACCAAGTACTTTAGCTTTCATTTTATCTTCGTTAAACTCGTGACAACTAACTAATTTATTTTTTATATTATATTTACTAAGTAATTTAGAAGTCTCCCTAGTATCTTCACAAAGTATAACATCAACAAGTTCTAAAGTCTTTAACCCTCTAATAGTAATATCATCTAAATTACCTATTGGAGTTGGTATTAAATATAAACTTGGTTTATCCATTAACATCACTACTTTCTTTCTCTAAAATAATAGGCTTTAACACCTTTAATCCATGTTCCTTACCACTTTTTCTCGCTTCCACTAACACTAACTTGCCACATTTCTCTAAATCATGATAAATAAACTGAATCTCTTTAATCGCCAAATTGTTATTAATTAAAACATCTCTAATTTCAAACAATCTATCCGCTCTTTGTATCAAAAATAGACTTCCTCCATCTTTTAAATAGATTTTTGATAATCTTGCTATCATCTCTATAGTCATATTACCTTCATGTCTAGCCATCTTTAAATAGTCTTTATTACTAACACTAGATTCATTCTCTAAAAGGAAATATGGAGGATTACAAACTATAACATCAATAGAGTTAATAGGAAAATATTTATCTAAATTATTAATATCATCATTAATAACTTTAATTCTCTCCTCTAAATGATTATCTTTTATCGTCATCTCTGAAAGTTTAGAAGCTTTATCATCTTTTTCAATTCCCACTATCTTTATATTAGTTCTAGTAGAAAGAAGTAAAGGTATAGCCATAAGTCCACTACCAAACTCTACTAATAATTTATCTTTACTTTTTATTTTAATAAAGTTAGCAAGAGCAAGGTTATCAGTAGTAATCTTAAAGTAGTCATCATCATAATAGAATATTAAGTTCTTACCATTATGCAAAAACTCCATTTTTTTACTCATTAACACTAAACTCTATTACTCCCTTATCTTTAAACTCTGCTTTATATGTTCTCTTAAACACATCTACTTCTGTAACTTTACCTAAACCTTCTTTTGTTTCTACTAAACTACCAATATTAGGCATACCTTTCTTCAACTCTGTATAAACTTCATCTTCATAGTTCAAACAACACAAAAGTCTACCACAACTTCCATTTATCTTTGTAGGATTTAAAGCTAGAAACTGATTTTTAGCCATATTAATAGAAACACTAGCAAAATCAGTTAAAAAGGTACTACAACATAAAAATAACCCACAAGGCCCAAGTCCTCCTACTTTCTTTGCTCTATCTCTAACCCCAATTTGTCTAAGTTCAATTCTTGTCTTATAACGTTGTGCTAATACTTTAGCAAGTTCTCTAAAATCAACCCTAGCATCCGCTGTATAAGAAAGAAATAATTGTTTTCTATCAAACATATAAAAAGATGAAATAAAATGCATATCCAAATTAAGCTCTAAAGATTTTTCTTGAGCAAAAGTTAAAGCCTCTATACTGTCTTTTTTATTTTTATTATGTTGTTCCCTATCTCTTTTCGTAGCAACTCTAACAAAAGAAGTAGTAACATCTATATCTTCTTCATCTTCTATACTCACTATAGATGCAATCTTTAACATATCATCATTTCTAACAATAATCTCCCAACCAATTTTAAAAAATACATTATCAGGATATTTTACATAATCATAATCGTTAAACACTTCATCTATATAAGATATTTTTAATAACTTCATCCTACACCTCCATCAAAGAAAGCAATAAATCATCAATCCATAACTTCATATTAACATTATATTTTAATTTTTTAAAGCTTTTATCTAATATAGAGACAATATTAATTATCTCTTCTAGTTTAGTAGTACCATCTTTTTTATTTAACAATACTTCATAATACTTAAGTACTTCTCTAATAAAATTAGTTGCCATACTCTTATCTTTAAACAAGTTATTGTTATAATAATTAAACTTAAGTAATAAATCATCGCTCTTTCTATTATTTATATCTTCAACAAAGGAAAGAACATCATCACTAAAACTAATATCACTACTATCTTCATATTGAAGCCTTATAATCTGACATCTAGATTTAATAGTATCTAAAATATTATATTGATTACTAGTAACAAAGATAGCCACTACGTCATCACTTGGCTCTTCAAGAAACTTTAAAATTGTATTAGAAGCACTAACATTCATCTTTTCACATTCAAACACAACATATACTTTTCTTGTATTATAAAGAGATTTACTAGAAAACTCATCTCTAATAAATAGTAATTGTTCTTTTTTTATCTGATTATTAATAGGATTAACTTCTATATAATCAGGAAACTCTTTATTTTCAATTAAATGAAATAATTTATCTTTAGATATAGTAACATCATGATTTTTATAAGAGTCTTCATATATCTTCTCTACTAAGAAAAGAACATATTTCTTAACAACCTCTAAACTATTATTATTAGTCTCTATTAGATATGCATGCGACAAAAAGCCCTTATCAAGAGCTTTATTTATCTCATTATAAAATTTAGGCTGTAAAGACTCTACTTCTAAATCCATTAGACACCACCTTTAAAACATTAATACTTTTAATAAAACCAAAACAAAGAGCATTGGAAACCCAAGTAAACTAACAGAGCCTACTGTAATAACATTAATAGGAATAACTAAGTTAAATCTTGTTGCAATTAAATTATAACCATACAGTATAAAAGTACTAATTATTATTCTTTGTAAAACATGCCATACTTTCTTCATAATTTGCTTCATAGTCTTCACCTAATAAAGCATATGACAAAGTATCTATAATTATGAAAGTTCTTTTCTATCTTCTAAAGCTCTTTCCAAAGTAAGAGTATCTATATATTCCATATCAGCACCTATAGGTACCCCACTAGCAAGTCTTGTAACAACAATATTCATTCCTTCTAGTATTTTCTTAATATATAAAGAAGTTATCTCTCCTTCCACACTAGGTTTTAAAGCAAGTATTACTTCTTTAATATTTTCATTCTTAACTCTATCCAATAATTTATCAAGTCCTATATCTTCAGGATTAACATCATCAAGTGGTGAAATAAGTCCATTAATTACATGATATAGACCTTTATAAGTACCTAACTTTTCAAACAAGAACACTATTTTAGAATCTTCTACCACTAAAATAGTCCCTTTTTCTCTCAAATCAGAACTACATATCATACATTCATCTTTATCAGTAAGTGTATTACATATCTTACATGGATGAATATTATTTTTAACATCCTCTAAATTTTCTTGTAACAATCTAAATTTATCTTCATCAAACCCAAGAACAGAAAAAGCCATCCGTTCTGCCGTCTTTTCTCCTATTCCTGGAAAATTTTCAAAACTCTCTATTAAATTCTTTAAACTATCAGGATACATTAAAATAACCCAGGTATAGAACTAAAACGTCCCATTTTCTCTTCTGTAACTTTATCTACTTGTTTCATTGCATCATTTACTGCAATAACTATCATATCTTGAAGCATTTCTAAATCATCACTAGAAAAATCAGAATCGTTGGCAATTTTAACATCTATTATTTCTTTCTTACCATTAATTTTAACTGTTACTAAACCATTAGTACTAGAAAACTCCATCTTATCGATTTCGTCCTTAACTTTCATCATATCACTTTGTAATTTCTGAGCTTGTTTCATCATCGCTTGTATATTCATAATATTCCTTCTTTCTATTCAACTTCTACTAAATCTCCAAACATCTCAATAGTTTTACTTATTAAGTCGTTAGATTCACTATTTATTTTATCATCTTCTCCTAAAGTATTCAATACAGGTTCTTCTTGATATTCAAAGTGTTTTCCTTGTTTATGTAGATTAATGTATTCTAATTTTAACTCATTCCACTTTGCTGTTGTAATAAAAGCAATTTTTTTAGATGAGCCTGTCTTTTCATTATAAAAGTCATTTAATTTATCAAAATGATTACTCAACTTATCTACCATACCTTCATAATCATAACTAATAACAATATTCTTAGGACTAGAAGCCCTAATCTTACCATCTAAAAGTTCACAAGCAAGATAACCATTATTAGGATCAAATGTATAATCATTAAGTTTTTCAAGATTAGCAGTCTCTTTATTAAGTTCATCCTTAACTGCTTCTATCATTGTATTCTTACTTCTTATTAACATCAACTCTTTATATTTTTTAGTTTGTTCATTATTTTTTTGAACAACTTCTGTTGATAAAGTTTTATCTTTATTTTCTTTTTCCACAGTCTCTGTGGATATAGTTTTTACTTCTTTTGCAGGTCTTACACAAGAAGTTTCTTTTATATTATTAGTATTGACTTGACTCCTAACTTCCACCTTAGAATCTTTATTTTTATGTTCATTAATATAATGTAATAAGAATATCTCTACAGACAATCTAACATCATCAGCTTTTTTTAACTCGACAAGATGTTCATTTAATAAATTAAGAAAGTTAACAAGTTCTTCTTCATCAAAAGAAAGTACAGAATCATTTAAATAATGATCAAAAAGCTCATCTTTTATAAGAATCATCAACTGTTTAACTACTTGTATTAAATTTTTACCATTTTGATAATAACTTTCAATTGTTGAAAGAACATCACTTATTTCATAAGAAAATATTAAATTCTCTAGTTTTTTTAATTCTTCCTCATTAACCTCTCCATTTATCTCATAAAAATCATTTAAAGTAATCTCATCAGTACAAAAAGCTCTTAGTTTATCAAGAAGTCCAATTGCATCACGAAGTCCCCCATCAGAAGCTTGGGCAATCTTATCAAGGACCTTATCTTCAATTTTTATATTTTCAGCATTAACTATCTCTGATAATCTTTTCTTTATATCATCATTAGCAATCTTCTTAAAAGAATACCATTGACATCTAGATATTATTGTTGCAGGTATTTTTTCTGGATCCGTAGTGGCTAATATAAAAATAACATGTTCTGGAGGCTCTTCAATAGTTTTAAGTAAAGCATTAAAAGCGCCAATTGATAACATATGAACCTCATCTATAATATATACTTTATATTTTAATTCACTAGGCAAAATATTAACTTTACTACGAAGTTCTCTTATTTCATCAACGCCATTATTAGAGGCAGCATCTATTTCAATAATATCCATACACTCTTTAGAAAAAGAATATAAGCAACTTTTACATTTTCCACAGGCAACACCATCAACTGGCTCTAAACAGTTAACAGATCTTGCAAATATCTTGGCAATTGTTGTCTTACCAGTACCTCTAGGACCAGAAAACAAATAGGCATGATTTATATGATTATATTTAATTGCATTTTTTAAAGTATTAACTACAACATTCTGTCCAACTACATCATCAAAAACAGTAGGTCTATATTTACGATATAAAGCTTGATACATAATGTTTTCACCTCACTAAACACAATTAGTATAACAAACAAAAGAAGAAAATAACATATAAAACATTTGTTCAATTACGTTTTTTCTTAAAAAAATCGCTTAGCATTCTTATATCTTCGCTTTTAAACTTTGAAATATTCAATTTTACTTTTTCCACAGGCTTATTAGCATCTTCTAAACTAAAAATATTATTCACAATTTCTCGTATATTATCGTTACTATTATCTAATAAATATACAACTTTACTAATTCTAGACTGTTTAATAGCACTAGCACACATAGGACATGGTTCCAATGTTACGTACATCACAGCATTAGTTAACCTCCAGTTATTATTTTTTCCACAGGCACTTTTAATAGCAATTAATTCAGCATGTTCAAGAGAACATTGACACTCTTCCTTTCTATTATGAGCAAAAGAAATAACTTTACCATTTTGAACAATAACAGCACCAACTGGAACTTCGTCATTATCGTAAGCTTTCTTTGCTTCTTCTATAGCCAACAACATATATTGATAATCATTCATATAGCAATCTCCTTTTTATAGTATAAAAAAAGTGCACATAAATTAAATTTGTTAAGGCTGCTATGTTTCCATCCTGACCTGATTCCAAACTAATTTATTGCACGACTAAAGTATACAGGAAAATAATAATTATTTCAAGCAGAAAAAAATAAAAATAGATATCAAATTATTTCCCGGGAAATAATTTTACTACTTCTCTATATATTTTTATCCACTTTTTTATATGTTCCACGTGAAATATTAGTATATAAGTTTTAAATAAAGTATAAATTTAATACTTACTTATATTGAAATTATTTCCCGGGAAATAATTTCACTACTTCTCCATATAGTTTTATCTATTTCTTTATATGTTCCACGTGAAACATTAGTATATAAGTTTTAAATAAAGTATAAAATTAATACTTACTTCTACTTAAATTATTTCCCGGGAAATAATTTTACTGCTTCTCTATATATTTTTATCTACTTCTTTACATGTTCCACGTGAAACATTAATTAGTATATAAAATTGAAATAGAATATAAATTTAATACTTAATTCTACCTAAATTATTTCCCGGGAAATAATTTCACTACTTCTCCATATAGTTTTATCTATTTCTTTATATGTTCCACGTGAAACATTAGTATATAAGTTTTAAATAAAGTATAAATTTAATACTTACCTCTACCTAAATTATTTCCCGGGAAATAATTTTACTGCTTCTCTATATAGTTTTATCTACTTCTCTATATGTTTCACGTGAAACATT
>CALVIV010000002.1 GCA_944331935.1 uncultured Bacilli bacterium
TTTGCGAAAAAGTTTTTTCTTTTTCTTTTTTTACACAGAAAAAGAGTGAAAACTAATTTTCACTCCTTAAAACTGATCTTTCCATATCACTTCTGCAACTACTTCTTTTATTCCATTTACAGAAAAATAAGGAATTAAATCATTGCTTGAAAACTCATATAATTCTTCGTTATTATAATCTTTTACATTAACTAGTTTTTTATCTTTTATATAATAAAACCAATCTTTATCAATTAGAATATAAATAATCCAATGCGAAAAAATATATTTATTACTTTTAAACATATTAGGAAGAAGATGATTTTCTCCAGTGTTTAATTGTTGCTCTTCTACCTCATAACTTTCTATATTATTAAATTTATCAGTAATACTATTTCTTTTCTTATTAACATATATCATCTTATACCTTTGATTTTTCTTATCTTTACTATAATTTTTTTCTTTTATTACTTTTTTATTAAGAGCATTTATAATAAAATTTTCTGATATATTTTTCTTTTCTTCTAATATTTTAGAGACATTATCATAATTAATAGATGGATTAGTAGATAAAACTTCTATATTATTATTAAAATAACGATTTTGTAAATTAAACATCTCTAATAAGTGAGTTACTTTATCACCATTTCTTTTGCCAACAAAGAAGTTCTTTTGGAAGATAATGCTAAAGCAGCAGCCATGGAATGAATTTGTGAATATATAGCTTGCATATTTTATATAACCTAACCACTCTTCTAATCCTATATCATATAAATATTTATGTTTTACTTTACTACTTTTAGGTATTCTTCCATATTTTAATGGTCTATCTGTTACTTCTATAATAGTTAAGTTATGTTTTATTGCAAATTTAATTGCTTCTTCTATTGTATCAGTGGCTTTCTCTACAACATAATACAAAAATAAATATTCTGTTTCTTTTGGTTTTCTTACATATTTACTCCAAAAGCCCTCATTATGTAATAGAACTGGATCTAGTACTACAGTTGCTTTCTTATTAGAATTTTCTTCAATATATCTTTTTAAACTTTCTTCTCTTACCGAAATATAATCTATATCATTAATATAATTAAAGAATTCTTTCGTTTCTTCTTCAGTCTTTGCAAAATTAACTCCTCTACTTGCAGCATAAGATATTTTTAATTTATTTTCCATACAAGTACTTCCAAGAAAGAAGCCTCTATCAAAACCTTCATGAGGTTCATTTTTCCATATAACATCTGTTACACAAATATAGCAGTCATAATCTAAAGACTCTACTTCTAAAGAAGCAGAGTTATAACATTTTTCTGTTTTTATATAATTATTATCAATAAAGTCTTGAAATTTATTATATCTTATTTCTCTTTCTTTATATATTTTTTTAAAAGCTTTTTTCTTTTGTTCATAATCCTTTATTTTATTTATTTTCAAAGGATTAGCTTTCTTTAAAGTTTTTAAACAGTTTTTATAATAAGTATAAGGGTGTTTCATATCAAAGCCATTAAAATAAATAGGTTGGTAATTAATTACTGTATTATTATACCCTTTCTTTAATAAGAATTGTTGAAATGCAAAGGTGTGGAGAGGGCAAGCAAAGTTTAAGTACTTTGAATACATATTAATAGAAATAATGCCAATTTTCATAGTTTTTTCTTCTTTCTTATTTCAATATAAATGGATTAGATTCACTACCACTACCTGATTTAATCATAACATTGTTATTTAACATAATGGTTGGTCTTACCTTTTTATAACCAGCAGCATTAGTTTCATATAAATAGCCACTACTTCTAACAGAATATACTTCATAACTATTTAGAGAACTTCCTGTTACTAGCCACCAATCTGTACCACTTAGTTTTAAATAATTATAATTTTGACAACTCTTATCTGTAGTCGCTTTACAATTAGCATCTAATGATGCATTTAGATAATCACTAGCAGTTAAAAGTCCAATCATTTGATTTTCTAAAACGTCAGTACATTCTATACTATTGTTATTAGTTGTATCAGCAGGATTTCTTTTACCAATACATAAATTAAATGTAGATAGTTTTTCTTTATCATTACTACTTAACAATCTATAATCTTGTTTATTATTATATAAATCATCTAGATATTGATACATTCTACTAATTCTATAATCATTAAACCCACTATTAGATAATCTATCTTGATTATATCTATCATCAAAGTAAGTAGACATATTAGATTCCATTTCATTTAATATTAAGAGAAGTTTATTATCAGAGGTTACTTTAACTATTCTAAATAAAGCATTATCTAATTGTACATAGTTATTAACATTATCTCCTCTATATACTTTTTCTCCATTTAAATCATATAAACCATTACCACTTGTAACAATACCTTGTTCTAATACGGCTTTATATAACTCTTTAGTAGTATATTTATCACCACAGTCTAAGTATGGTGTATAGATTATATTATCTCCTACTTTAGTAACTTCTACTCTACCACTACAGCTTTCTCCTTTTCTTAATTCACTTAATGGTTTCATGAGTTCAGCATCTGCTAGTGTACTGGCTTTTACAGTAACAGTTTCTCCTTCTTCTTGTGGTAACAATCCGCTTTGAACTTTATAATACTCTATAGCCGCATTTTTTAAATCTTCTTCAATCTCTTCATAAGTCTTATTACCACCAGTTACTAAAGAAAATATTAAAATAATAATTAATAGTAAAACAAGAACTCCTACTACTATTAGCATCATTCTCATTAGTTTTTTCTTTATCTCTTTATTATCTTTAACTGGTTTAGGATTTTGTGGTTGATTATTATTAGTATTACTAATTACTTCTTTACCTTTATTTTCATTCATAGTAAACACACTCTCTTTCAAGTTAAGTAAATTGTAGCATTTTTTTAGAAATATTTCAATCAGTAGTATTTTCTTCTAAGAATTTTAAAGTATCATAGCCCATTTTATTTATAACTTTATTCTTTTCTTTTAAATGTTTTATTTGATTATTTAGACACAAAATAATTGCTTTATCAATGTTTTGGTATGCTAGAAGTCTTTCTTCTTCTATACCAGGATAGTCTTTTCCTTTTTCTATTTTATCTGCTAAATAAACAATCTTAGCAAGTAAATCCATATTAGGATAACCTGTTGTATGATACTTAATCGCTAAGGTCATATCTTCTGTAAAGTTATATTTTTCTTTAACTAAAATAGAGGCGATAACCCCATGAATAATATTTTTATTTTCAGGATTTAATAACTCTTTAGAAAGATTATACTTCTTTATAAACTCTTCATTTTCCTTATCTCTTAACTCTTTACACATATCATGAGTTAGACCGCATAATTTACATTTTTCGACATTGCAATGATAATGTCGAGCTAACTTTTCAGCTTCTTCCATAACTCTAAGAGAATGATTATATCTATAATCCGATAAATTACTTCTTACATCTTTTTTTATTTCTTCTATATTCCACATACTATCACTTCAATAATATTATGCCATATTTATCTCTTTAGGTAAAGTAACTATTACTCTTGTTCCTTCTCCTTTTACTGAATTATACACAATAGTCCCATTATGTTGTTCTATTATCTCTTTAGAGAGACTAACACCTAGGCCACTACCACGTCTTTTAGTTGTAAAAAACATCTCACTTACATTATTTAGAGTATCCTTATCCATCCCTACTCCATTATCTTCAATTATTATTTTCATAAACTCATTATCACTTTCTAAACTTATTTTTATTATATTTTCTTTTTTACTACTATCTTTCGCTTCAATAGCATTTTTTAAAAGATTAATAAAGACTTGTTTTAATCTATTATAGTCTGCTTCTATATAGATATCTTCATCAGGAATATTAAATTCTGCTTTTATACCGTTCTTTTTAAATAAATCTTCTAAATAGTCCTCTAAATCTTCAAGTAACATAATAAGGTCCATATCTTCTTTTTCTATTTTTATCTTAGTATAGTCTAAGAAGTCATCCATTAAGACTAAAGTTCTGGTTATTTCATCTTTAATAATAGGAATATACTTTCTTACCTTTTTCTTATCATTAATATCTATCATATCAAGATATCCTTTACATACTGCGATAGGATTTTTTATTTCATGAGTTACTTTAAATAAAGAGCATCTTAAGTCCTTTTCTTTTTCTATATTTTGTAAATCATTATGTAACTCTACTATTTTCTCTCCTTTTGCAAATATTGATATGATTATATTAGTTACAAAGTATAAAGTTATTATAATAGTAAAGATATAAAATAAATTAGATGAGTAACTTCGTTCTGGACTAATAAACCAGAAAACTTCTAAAGATAACATGAAACTCTTAATGATGATAAAATAGTTAACTACATTAATAGGCTTTAGTTTCTTTTTTGTAAATAGAGAATATACTATTAAATAACTACTATATTCTAAAGCTAGGAATAAAGGATTGATACCTAGGAATAGTGTTTCATAAATAATTAGTATTAATGATATAAAGACTGCTAAAGACATTTTTCTTTTGTAATAACAAATAAGTAATGGAATATCAAATAAAATAATAGGATAATCATTATAACAACAAGTTCCATATCTTAAGACAAAATATAGTGATGAGATGATTGCTATTTCAAAGCCTAAGTCCTTTTCATCACAAGATAGATTCTTTTTATAAATTGTATATAATAGATATAATGCTAATGGACAAGGTAGTAAAATAATACTTTCAATTATAACTTCAATATACGACATATTTCTCCCTCTTTCTAAAATAAGTATATGTTATAGTTTTGTAGAAATTTGTCGAAAAATGGAGTAAAAAAGAAAAAATAGAGAAAACTCTATTTTAGTTCATCAATATATTTTTTTAATTGTTTAGATTCAGGTCCTAAGATAATCTTTAATTGATTATTAATCTCAACTATACCTTTAGCACCTAGCTTTTGAATCGATTCTTTATCAACTTTAGAAGTATCTTTCAAAGTTACAATAAATCTAGATAATTTAGATTCTGTACTGATAATATTATCTTTTCCACCAAGATATTCTACTAGTTTATTTAAATCAATATTAGCATCTTTCTTATTAGCTTTTAGAACTGCTAGTAAAATAATTAATATTACTACAATAATTATAATATATTGTATATCTAATAAATTCATCTTTATCACCTATAACAATTATACTCTATTAGTAAAAAAAATAAAAGTGTAAATTATAAGAGTAAGTCTCATAAACTAATAATAGAAGTTATAGGTTATTAACTACACAAAATAAAAATAGTCTCATAACCTATATTAGATAATAGATAAGAGGTGGTGTAAACAGTGAATAATAAAGATACTTGTTGTTTAGGTAAGCTATTAAAGGTTATTGATATATTACAAAGAAATGCCGGAGGTAGTGATTGCTTTGATGAGTCTTGTACTAGACCTTATTTAGGAAGTAGTCCTAATATTATTTGTTTTAATACAAGACCAGTTACTTTCTATACTAGGAATGGTAATATCTTTAGTACTACTTATACATTAAATGGAACTACTAATACTTCATCTGTTTTTAGAGTGGAGTCAGTAGATGATTGCTGTGTTAAATGTCGTATCTTAAGACCTAATCCTGATACTACTGATATAAATAGAACATATCTTGCTACTAATGAGTTTATAACTATTAATTTAGATTGTATCTGTGTTGTTAGTTGTTTAGATGATATTATTATTGATAATTTATAAAAGGAGGATAATTTATGTGTGATGATAAAAGTTGCTTAACATCCATATTAGAGACTATTCTTTGCTTACAAAATGCTAAAGATGACGACTGTGAAGTCCTAGGATGTGATAAGCCTTATTTAGGTCCTACTCCTAGTTTAGTGTGCTATAACACAAGACCAATAAACTTATATAATTGTACAACTGGGGAACTATGGTCTTTTCCTTATACTCTTGGAACAGTTAATGGTACTTCTTCTATCTTTAGACTTGAAAACCTAGAAGGTAATTGTTGTACTTGTAGAGTTTTAGCACAGAATCCTGATACTAGTAGTAGTGAACCTTATGTTTTAACTAGTACATTCTTTACTATTAATCTAGATTGCGTCTCTGCTATTAGATGTTTACCTGATGTCTTTATAAGTGGTGTTTAATAAAAAAATAAGTCCATCTTTATTCTGATGGGCTTTTTATTTCTAGTGAAGTAATTGTCGATATAGGAATTACTTCATTATCTAATGTTATGATAGAATCATTTCTTTTTAAGGCTAGATAGGTATTAACGGTTTTATTAGAGAAAGTAATTTCGACAGGAATATTAAAAGCATAGCCTTTAGTCTTAAATATTTTATTTATTTTCTCTTCTATTGATAAGTTATTATCAATAGTTTTTTTAATTTCTTTAGGTTTTATTTTATTAGTTACTTTCTCATAATAATATTTTTGATTAGTATCTTTTATATTATTACTCACTTTAAAAATTGGTGGTAATTGTTTCATAGTTTTCCCTCCTGTTACATTTTATGTATTTTATATAATAAAATGTACTATTTTTTGATATAATAGTAATGACTTGATAAGAAAGGACGTGATAGATTTGCGAAAAAGGCAGAAAATTGATTTAACTATTGTTATACCTATTGTCTTGTTTTTTATTATAAGTATTACTACTATATATAGTGCGATGACTTATCTTTCTCCTGATAATGGGAACTTGGCTTTAAAACAAGCGATATGGTATTTAGTAGGAGTTGTTATAATTGTAATACTTTTTAAACTTAAAAATGATTATCTTTATAGGAATGCTTGGTTTTTCTATATTATAGGAAATATTTTACTAGTATCTCTATTACTCTTTGCACCGTCTATAAATAATAGTAAGTGTTGGTTTGTTATTCCTTATATTGGTAGTTTCCAGCCAAGTGAGTTTATGAAGATTTTTATTATGTTAGTCCTTGCTGTGATGATATCTAATTTTAGAGAGACAACAGACCATCCTAGTATTAAAGAAGAGTTTATCTTTATTATAAAGACTTTAATAGTTGTGTTAATTCCTAGTGTTTTAACATTCTTAGAGCCTGATACTGGTTCTGTTATGATTTATTTTATAATTTATTTCTGTATGATGTTTACATCAGGAATTAGGCTTAGATGGTTTGTTATTTTAGGAGTTATAATTGCTATTATGCTAAGTTTAGTGTTAGGATGTTATTTCTTAAATGAAGATTTATTTGTAAGTATCTTTGGTACTGATTTATATTATAGATTTGATAGAATATTGGATTGGCAAAATGGTAGTGGATTACAACTTGAAAATGCCCTAGCGGCGATTGGTTCTGCAGGAGTGTTTGGACATGGATTTAATCAGACACCAATATATTTTCCAGAGTCTGGTACTGACTTTATCTTTGCTGTTTATGCTTCTAACTTTGGACTTTTAGGAGCGATAGTTTTAATTGCAATTATCATTTTCTTTGATACAAGATTAATTAATATGGCTACTAAAAAAATAGCTTCAATGGATAAATTTGTTCTAGCAGGTATTATTGGAATGCTTGTATTTCAACAAGTACAAAATATAGGAATGACAGTTGGACTTTTACCTATTACAGGAATTACACTACCATTTATTAGTTATGGTGGTAGTAGTTTATTATCTTACTTAATATTGGTTGGTATTATTTTAAATATAGGTAATGAAAAAGAAAGAGAATATAATATTTAAAAAGGAAGACCTATAGACTAGTCTTCTTTTTTTGGGTTCAAATATATTTTTGTCATTTATCTATGATTTTAATTTTTTTATCATTCTTTTATTAGTAGGTCTTGTAAAATCAACAATCTTATTACCATATGCTTCTTCTAAAGGAATCCATTTGACTCCCTTATTCTCATCTTCTTTAATTTTTAGTGGCTCTTTATCATTTCCTTCTAGGATGAAGACAACATCTAGATGAGTATGAGCGAAAACATATTTTCCTCTTTTTATATGACCAATAGTTGGATAAGCTGCAATAGCATAAATAGAATTGTCTAGTACTTTTACTTTTAATCCTGTTTCTTCTAGAACTTCACGAACTGCTACTGATAGTAAATCTTCTTCTCCATCAGCGTGGCCACCTGGATAAATCCAATTATCATATATATTATGATATACCACCAGCATTTTTGTTTTGTCTTCATTAACTACAAAAGCAGAAGCGGTAATATGACCAAACTCATTATTTCTAGTTAAAACATCTTCAAAAGTATTAATCCATTTTAAGAAATACTCTTTATCTTTAGCTTCTATTTCATCATAAGGTACATATTCTTCTATTTTACTTTTTAAATTCATTTTTAAACCTCCAATAATTTTATCCATCCAAGCTTTAACCATAAATTAATTTCTTCATAACTTTGTACATTAACACTTGGCATTCTTAATATTAATATTTGAATATTTTTATTATAAACTAAATTTTGCATTAAAGCGAAAGTTAATTCAGCAAAAGTTTCCGCACCTATATAACCATCTATTCCTTCTTTAGTTTCATTCATAACAAATAGCATATCTGCCCTTGTTATATTTTCAAAAAAATCTTTATGTATTTTAGGATATAGTTCCATAAATTTTTCTTTTTCTATTGGTCTAGGATAGTCTAATATATTAAAGCCTTTATTTTCAAAATATTTTATCCAATAGTTTATACTATCTTGAAGTTTAGCACTTCCAGAAATAACTACTTTTTTCATTTGTTTTTTCCTTTAAGTACTTCTTCATATACTTCTTTTAACTGTTTACCTACTGTCTTTATATCACAAGCTTCTGCTATCTTTCTAGCTCCTTTACTTACACTTTTTAACTCGCCATTTAAAAACATTTTTATTTTCTTTTCAAATTCCATAACATCTTTCGCTTTATAAACATTAACTCCATCTGTTAGATAATTAAAGATTGGGATATCTCTTATTATTGTATTAGTTTCCATGGCACAGGCTTCAATAATAGGAATACCTTCAGTCTCTTCAAAAGTTGGGAATAAATATAAATCACAACCTCCTAGGGCTTCTCTTATCATTTCTTGTGGTACATGACCTGGAAACTTGATGTTAGGTAAGTCTTTGGCATCTTTTAAAGCTTTTTTAACATCACTAGTCGCGGCGGCGATAGGACTTGAACCAAACCAAATAAACTTATATTCAGGTAGACGTTTGGCAAGTTCTACAAAGTCAACTATTCCTTTTCTTCTACTGTATATTCCTATACCTACTATTACCTTATCATCCTTTTTATAACCATATCTTTTACGAAAAGAGTTTTTATAAGATTTATCAGGCTTAAAGAAGTCTAATTCTAAACCATTAGAGATAGCGACTATTTTCTTATCTTCTAGTCCTTTATAATGCTCTAAGATATTTTTAGAATATTCTGTAGGTGTTACAATAATATCTCCATAGCGATAACATTTTATTATCCACCACTTAAATAATTTACTTGTTAGATGTCCAAAGATAAAACCATCACGATAATCTTCTTCTGTTGAATGGGCATGATAAACTATTTTTATTCCTTTCTTTTTTAGTTTTCTGGCAAGAAAATATGATTTAAAAAAATATGTATTGATATGAGCGATATCATAATTATCATTTATATCAGTAGTATAAGGAATATTCTCTAACTCTAAAGCTTTCATTTGATGCTGTATCGCTTTACCTAGACCACTTACTCCTATTACTTTTAATCCTTCTGCATATAATAAAACTTTCATCTGCTTCACTCCTTGCTACAATAATAACATATATTTTTTTGCAAATAAACTATTGACAAGTGTTTTTTTACTATGATATAATCGATTTGTTCTTAAGCGATGGGGAATTAGCTCAGCTGGGAGAGCGTCACGTTTGCACCGTGAAGGTCAGGAGTTCGATCCTCCTATTCTCCACCATATAGAATTTGTCCCTTGTATATCAAGGGTTTTATTATTTTTAGGTACGATTTAGGTACAAAAATACTGTAACAATATTACTTGCTACAGTATTTTTATATATAAATTAAATTAGGCCTTTTTACTTTGTTTCTTTTTTCTTATTACAAACCAGTAATACATTGCAACTACAAAGATTATTACTAGTATTATTAAAATCACATTAGAGAAATTATCTAAGTAACCAACAATAGTTTCCCACTTATCTCCTACTATACTACCTACTACTATTAAAACTGTATTCCAGATTAGAGAACCTGTTATAGTATAAAGTAAAAACTTTTGCATAGGCATCTCACTCATACCAGCGGGAATAGAGATTAGACTTCTTACAATAGGGATAAATCTACAGAAGAAAACTGTTTTATTACCTTTAGTATCAAACCACTTATCAGCTTTTTCTATATCACTTGCTTTTAATCTTAATACTTTACCTATTTTACCACTTATTATTTTCTTTAATCTTTCCTTATTAAAGATTTTACCAATATAATAAAGTACTATCGCTCCAACTAGCGAACCTAATGTCGCTGCAAGTATCATTATAGGTATATTTAAAGTGGTATAAGTAGTCATAAAACCACCAAATACTAGTATTACCTCAGATGGTATTGGTGGAAAAATATTTTCTATTGCAATTAGAAGAAAAACTCCTAAATAACCAACTTGTTCCATTATATTAATTATTATCTGTTCCATATATTTCTCCTTCTACTTTCTTTGTCTTTTTAATTATAACATCTATAGTAGTAATATGTCACTATAATTTATCTTTATATTTTCTTAATAAGTACTCTTCTTCTAAAAAATATTTATCATTAATCTTAATTAGGTGATGATAATCTCTTTTAAAGTCTTTAGTCCTCTTTACTATTTTACTTTTTTTAAACTTATATTTATGTAAGTATCTTTCTAAGATAAACTTTTCTAAATAATAATTTATATTTCTTTTTTCAGTTATTAGTTTTACTACTAAAAGAACTATTATTAATAAGATATTTATAGTAGGATTATAGAAAAAGATAAGGGCAATAAGACTAAGAAAGATGAATGATATAAAATAAATTATTTTAAAGCTTAACTGGTAAGAGGTTAAATAACAGATAAGTATCTGCATTATTCTTCCTCCATCTAAAGGATATATTGGTAAAAGATTAAAGGTGAGAATGCTATAATTAATAGTAGTTATTATTTCTTGATAGTTATAGAAATATGGTATTTTTAATAAAATGCTATAACCTATTAATTGCATAACTGGTCCCATTAAGAGAACTATTAACTCTTCTTTTAAGGGGCAGTTCACTTCATGAGTAAATTTAGATACTCCTCCATAAGGATAGAAAACTATTTTATCTACTTCCCAATTAAAGATATAAGCGGTAAAAAAGTGCCCACTTTCATGGATTAAAAGAAGAAGAGTCGTTATAAATATTAAATTAAAATATCCAGATAGAAAAGATAAAACGATTAGAAAGTAGCAACTGGGATGAATGATTATTCTACTTAATATACTCTTTATAGTCGACAAAGTTACCCTCTTTTTGGAATGCTAGATAGAGATTTGTATCAATTACTTCTCCTATTAGAGAACCTTTTTCTACATAATCATACATATTGACACTACTATTAACATTACCATAAAAAACATCTACACCATTAACTTGTTGGACAATAACTGTTTTACCATACTTATCTTTATCTCCTATAAAAACAACTATTCCACTATCTATGGCTTTAACTAAATAATTTGATTTAACTGTTAATTTAACGCCATCTTCATACATGCTTTTATCAGTATAAACTAAGTTTTCATTAAAGACTTCTTTAGTATCATTATCATTATTTTTTGTACCTAAAAAATATTTATCATAAAGAGCTTTAAAGTCTGTAAATGGTAGAGAGGTGTTATAAACATACTTGTTAAAGTTACTTTTAAAATCTAGATTAGTTTTAAAGCCTATTAAAAGAATAAGGGTTACTATTATTGTTAGTAATACTTTTGTTATAAAACTTCTTATATGTTTTTTTAAATTATTGTTAGTATGAGGTTCTTTTTTCTTATAAAACTTTGATTCTACCATTTATATCACCACTTAATTATATGTATTAAGTAAAAGAAAAAGACATCAGTTTAAATGTCTTTTGTGTGGCATATATTTACAAATTAAATATAGTATTTCGCCATAGATAATATTTAGTATTAGGCTATGACTTATTAAATAAAGAGTACTTTTTATATTAACAGGAACAACATTGAAGATAAATAAGCTTAGAGAGAAAATAGTTTGATATATTACTATAGCAAAAATAGTTAAAAATAAATTTGTTAGAAGATTAAGTTCCATTTTCTTATAGATAAAGCTTACTATTAGTCCTATTAATAAAAAGAAAATAGCATTGGTAAATAAGAGATTAGTATAGAATAAATCATAAAGGAAACCTGTTATACCTACTAAAATATAATAATCTTTATCTTTTTTCTTAAAGAAGGGATAGATTATAACAATGCTTATTAGAGTAAAGTATGGAGTAAATAAAGATAAGTCTCCCATCATAAAGGGAAGAAAATTACTTAGTATTCCATCTAAGAATAAAGAGATGATAACTATTACTACTTGAAATATCACATAATCACTTTCCTTTCATTTTATAATTAGAAAACCGGACTTTTTTTGGGGAAAACCGGACTTTTTTTCAAGAAAACCGGACTTTTTATTGTTTTTCCTCCTTAAGAACAGTAACATAGTGAATATTATTAAAGTTTTGGGTAGTCTTTACTCCTAAAGTCTTACTTAGTCCATACTTATCATTAGTAACCTGTTCTACTTCTCCTATATATATACCTCTTGGAAACATTCCACCTAAACCACTAGTTGTTACTACATCACCTTTATTAATATCTACCCTGCTATCTACTCCACTGATTAATACTAAATTGTTCTCTTTATCATAACCACTAAGTATGGCAGTCGTTTCTCCTGTTGTCGTAGCGATAGAAACAGATACTTTGTTATTTACGTCATTAGCAGTTATTAGTTTTATCTCACTAGAATAATTAGTAACATTTTGAATTTTACCGATTAGTCCATCTTTAGTAATGGCAACCATATTCTTCTTTAAGCCATCTTTACTACCTTTATCTATTGTTAGAGTCTGATACCAATAACTTCTATTTCTAGTAATAACTGTAGCATTTACTACATCATAACCTGTTAATGTTTGATTTAAATCTAAAGTATCACGAAGTTGTTCTATTTCTTCTTCTAAATGAACATTTAAATTCTTCTGAATTACATAACTTTCTGTTAAGTCAGTATCTTTATCAGCATTAAGAGATGTAAAGGGTAACATTACTCCTTTCATAACAATAGTAGCAGCATCTTTAAAGAATGATTCTACTACTGTTAACTTTCTATTAGATGATAGAGAGTAAAATAAAACAAAAAAGGCTATGATTATAACGACAATGATAATAATAATTTTTCTTCTTTTTTTACTTTTTCTATACATAGTATCTATTCCTTTCAAAGTTTAGTATACTAATAACTTTTTATTTTTGCAATTAATCTAGCAAATTATTTTCTAAAAAACTAAAATATTTACTTTCACTAACTATTAAATGGTCATAGATTAAAACACCATGGATTCTCCCTAATTCTATTAAATAATTAGTAAACTCTATATCTTTAGGACTAGGATTAACACTTCCTGATGGATGATTATGTAAGCATATTATATAACTGGCATTAACTTTATAGGCTTCTTTAAATATCTCTCTTGGATGAACATTACTTTTAGTCATAGTACCTTTAAATAGTAATTTACTACTTAGTACACCTTTCTTACTATCAAGATAAATACAATAAAAACACTCTTGTTTTAGTCCATAAAAAAATGATTTAGAATAGTTATAAATATCTTTAGCATTTATTAACTTTACATTATCCTTTTCCTCTGTTAAGAATATTCTTTTACCTAGTTCTACTGCAGCAAGGATTTTAGTCGCTTTTACAGGGCCAATGCCTTTGATTTTAGTAAGTTCTTGATAGTTTAGATTAACAAAGTTTTTTAAGCTTCTAACTTCCTTTAAAAGAACAAAAGCAAGTTCATTAGCATTAACATTCTTTACACCTTCTCCAAGGATAATGGCTAAGAGTTCACTACTAGAAAGACTGTCCGCTCCTCTTTTGATGAGTTTTTCCCTAGGCCTTTCACTTTTTGGTATTTCTTTTATCTTCATAAATATACCCCCTTCAATTATATTTTATACAGTTTTTTAAATTTTACTCTAAAACAAATTCTTGATAGTTAGCAAGTACGACTTCATTAATAGAATTAACTTCATCATTAGTCTTGGCTTTATTAAGTAAGATATCCATTTGTTCAAGGGTTGCTAAAAACTCTTCGTTTTCTATACTCATTTTCTTAATAGAAGCATTAATACCTTTTTCTTTATACATCTTCTTAAGTTTTTCAAGATTATCATTAGATGATGTGATAGCAAGATAGACGATGTAATTAGCATCTTCTTTAACTATTAGATATGGCTCAATGTTAGTAACTGCTTTTTTTGCTTGTTCTTTAGTACTGTAAGAACCTTCCATTAAAAAATAAGTACTATTTACTTCTTTGATAACACTTTCTGATTCTAGCTTGTATTGTTCAAATAAAAAATTACCAAGAACCGCTCCTATTAATATTGCCACTAACATTGTTATAAAAAAACTCTTTGTCATTATTATCACCATCTTGATATTAACAAAAGATATTTCACTATTTTGTCGAAAGTTGTAGTAAAATTTTAATAAAAGTGATAAATTAATAGTAGGAGGAAAAAGATGAAAAAGAAATTTAAAATTTGGCAAGTAGTTTTAGGAGTATTTATCTTACTACTAGTTACAGGTTGTGGTAATAGTAATAGTATGGAATCTATGACTTGTACAAGAACAATGAATCAGAATGGAATTAAGACTAGCTTAAAATATAATGTTAAGTATAAAGGAGATTATGTTTCTAGAATAAAAACAGTTGAGACTGTGGAGACTGATAGTTCTGATATACTTAATACTTATAAAGAACAGATAGAGTCATTATATAGTCCTTATAAGGATGTAGAATATTATGATTATAATGTTGATGTTACTGATAATAAGTTGACTTCTACTGTTGATATTAATTATGAGAAAGTTGATACTGATAAATTACTTGAAATTGATTCTGCTAATGGGCAATTGATTAAAGATGGTAAAATCAGTGTTGATGATATTAAGAGTGTCTATGAAAGCTTAGGTGCTACATGTAAAAACGACTAGAAATTCTAGTCTTTTATTTTGAGAGTTAAAGTGTGGACTGTTTCATCTTTGGTGAAGTTGTAACCATCTATTACTAAACCATTAGTTGTAGAGAGTGTTGCAAAGCCTGGGGCATAATAACCTAGGGAGTAACTATTTGGTTGGATGTTACTACAACTTGCTACTCTAAAGATATTTCTATTTTCTTTGTATTTAAAGAAATGAGAGTGTCCTTTTAGTATTAAATCATAATTATAGTGAGGCGGTACTAAAGTTGATGTTGGAACGTTATGTTCTAGAAATATTTTATAGTTAGAACATTTAAGATAGGCTCCACCTGTACCTAAGATAATAAATCTATCTCTTGATAGTTCTTTATATAAGTCAATACCTAGTCTTTTAAACTTAGTATCATGATTACCTAAGATGGCATAAGTTGTAATATTAGTTGGCCAAATATCATGAAATCTTTCAATCTGCTTATAATGTAATTTTATTAACTCATCATGAGTCAAATCACATCTTTCATCATAACTATCTAAGATGTCGCCTGTATGAAAAACTTTATTTATACCTATTTGTACTAAAAGATTAGTACTTTTTTTAATATAGTGGGGACTATCTTTAATATTACCTATATGAGTATCACTTATTATTCCATATTTTGAATCTTTTAAAACTAAAGAAAACTGATATTTATATTTAAGTTTATTTAATACCCATTTTTTATCTTCAGATATATCTTTATTATGTAATCCATAATTTAATAGTCCTAACATAGCATTATGATTAAGGTTATATTCTTTTTTTAGAATATCAAAGTTTTCTAGAGTTAATCTTGTTATTATTTCTTTATATTTTATATCTTTTCTCATATCATTGTCCTATATTTCTTTAATTATTTTATAAGTTCTTATAATGTAGCCCTTTTTAAGATAAAACTCTAAACCAGTCTTATTAGTACCAAATACATCTATATCTATATATTTACAATCAATACTTTTTAAATAGTCTTTAGCTTTTTCTAATAAAGAACTGCCTATACTTTGTCCTCTTTCATTTTCTTTGATAATTAATTTTAATATTCTCCCCCTTTTAGGACAAGTACTAACGTAGTTGTGACCGAATGGTAATCCATCAACTAGACAAGCAGTAAGACCTACTACTTTAGAATCTTTTAGGGCAAGAAAGATTTTACCTTCATTTTCTTTAATCTCATTATATACTAAATTAAAGTACTCTTCTTTGTAGTTATCTACATCAGTCATTATCTTTTGTTCATCTATCTTGGCATGATAGTCTTGTAACTCTATTAATAAGTCTTTTACATCTTCTTGATATTCATCATTATACTCTTTTATTTCTATCATTTTACTACACCACTTTCACCTTTATATTATCATAAAAACTATACTTGTGGACAGTTTTTTGAGGTTGTGGACAAAATTCTGTGGACAAAAAAATCAACTACTTCCTCTAGAAGTGTTGATTTTATTAGCTTTTAATGGTGGCTCCAGCGGGAATTGATTTTCAATAATATTTAGTAATATATTAAAAGAAAAAGCTTTATTTTATAACAAATAGCAATATCTTAAAATATAGCAAAATATACATTAATATATTTTTAAGAGGTAAATAAGGGGTAAAAATATATTGATATAATAAAAACTAGGCATTAACCTAGTTGCTTTTTTTAGGGGTGAGCCACATCTATGTGACTCCTGTCAATAGTCCAATATAACATTGGATAAATACAACTCGCTACACTACCATTTAATGACATAGAATTAAAAGAATAAATGTAGCACTGTATCACTTTAATCATCTGCTTATTGAGCAAATTTCTTAAAGTAATTAAAGTATATATTAATATTTAAAAAAAATCAACTTTTTTTCAAAAAACTATTGACACTGGGTACCTAGTTGTAGTATACTATTATCATGAAAGGAGGAAAGAAAGTGAAATTTTCTATAGTACTATGGAAAATAAAAATAACCTTAAGCTTCGAAATAAATCGAAAACATAAGATTACAAAAGTTTCTAGAAGATGGAGCTAAGGCTCCTCTTCACTAAATAATATAACATAGAAAATTATCACTGTCAAATTTATGAAGAATTTAGAAAGTGAGGAAAGAAAGATGAAAAGAGAATTTTATGTAGTAGAAAGAGAAGAATCTTTTAATGGGGGTAATGAATATAACAATTATGAAGATGCTTTATATGATTTAAGAAAAACTTTAGAAGATGAAAGTAGTTATATGTATAATGTTAATAAAAATCATATATATACTCTATCTAAAGTAACTATTGAAGATGAAGATAATTATAACTGGGATACTTTAAAGAGTATTAGTGTTAAAGATTTTAGAAATTTAGATTATGAAGAAAAAGAAAAGTTCTTTAAAAGTGAGGTGTAAATATGGCATTTAATAAAAGAGAATATGATAATAATTATGAGAAAGAACACTATAGTCAATTTAAGGTGAAATTAAAAATTGAAGAAAAAGAAAATTTAGATAATCTTTTAGAAAAAGAAAATATAACAAAAACAGACTTTTTGAAACAAAGTATTTATGAATTTAAGAAAGGAAGAAATATTATGATGAATAAATTTGATATAATTAACTTTTTAAAAAGAAACGAAGTAACAGAAAAAGGAAATTTTAGAGAAGACTTCTCTGCAGGTCACTACTCTACTCAGGACACTTTATTAGAAAAATGGTATGAGTTAGAAGACGGTAGCTTCAATACTACAGTATTAGATGACCACACTTATGCTTACATATCCGTATTTGATGACAAAGATGAACAAATTGCTGATGGATATATTGCTTATAAAGATTATGAAGAATTAATTAGTAATTATAAATAAAAAAGACCTAGAGGTTATTATTCCTCTAGGCTTTATTAATTATGTTAATAATATTGATACTTTATTTTCCATGTTTATATAAAGTGCCTTTCCAGTCAATATAAAATATATAAAATATTGTATTTTTAATCATTCCAATTATTCTAGGATTAGCAGTTCCTGGTGGAGAGCCAGCAGGATATAATCTAAAAATTGCATATTTTTCGTTAGTTTCAGCTGGGTGAATATCTCTAAACTCTCGAGGTATACCTCCTTTTAAATTTAATTTTTTTATAGGTATCTCCTCTATAAAATTCTTTTTGTCACCTTGATATTCTATAATCATTACTGCATACATTTTAGACGACAAAAATTGTAACCTTTCTAATAATTTAATAGCATCTTTAGATGATGGATTTCCATTTTCTTTGGCAAACGTAAAATTAAATTTTAAAAATTTTTGTGGATTACAATAATTACATATTTTTACTTTTGGTGTTAATGATGGAATACTCTTTTTGCTAGACACTATTTACTACTTGATTCTGAAAGTACTCTCTAATAAGCGATACTGGAATTTCTTTATCCATTCCTTTAGTTCTAACTGTAGTCTCCCACGGACCTCCTGGAGTGTGTGTCATTTCTCTTAATTGCCATGCAGTATATATACCAAAAGTATCATATACTGAATTTAGTACAGTAGAAGATTCAATATCAAGTTCTATTTCTTCTATTTTTTTCATATCCTCAGGGGTTAATTCTATATTTATTTCATCTCTTCCCCATTTCTTAAAATCATTATACACTTTTTTTACTACTGGTCCATGTGTCCATGCATTAATTTTGTCATTAAAAAGTACTTTATTATTTACTACTAAATTTACACCTTGAGCAAAATATAATAATTTCTGTAATTTAAGATGCGTTAATCCTTCATACACTTCGTATTTATCATCATATTCCGTTTCATTTTCCAATTGATTAACTTTGTTTTTCCATAAAAACCACTTTGCAACATCTAGTGCATCATACCTTTTCTTCATTCTAACCACCTTCATAATCCCTATCCTATTCTTACTTATAGAATAGCATAGTTCGTGCAAATATTCTAGTATCTTTTTAGCCATATGTCAAGCACCTCCTATTATAATCATATTGCTATTAATATAAATTTTTTGTCATATTTTATGGGATTAAAAAACAGGTAGAGCCAATTAAGACTCTACCTATTATTAATTATTAGATACTTCATATAAAGGTCCACAATCACATCTAAACTGAACTCCATCAGCTTCGAGAATTGCTACACCATTTTTTAAATAGTTAGTTGGTAGCTCAACACCTTTTACAGTAAAGATATTATCACACTTCCAGTAATTGCCAACATTTAAAATTGCATTATAATCTGCATTGCTTCCATCAGAATTACATTTAGCAAGTGGTCCACTTGGAATATAATCATTTACTCCACATGGAGAGCCATAACAAGTATCATAGCATCCAATGGCACCATTTGGGTATTTGCTGTTTGGAAGTATTATTTCATTTACTTTAAATACACCATTAAATTTTACTTTTGAACCTACTTTTAATATTTGGTCTGCTGTAGAACTAGAACCTCCACCATTTAATTTCTCTTGAACTTTAGCAACAAACGTATTCCAGTCGTATGGATTGCCACGTCTTATATCATAAGGACAGTCTTTACCCGTCCAATGATTATGTTGAAATAAGTAACTACTAGCATTTGTAACACCATATCTTTTTAATATTTCTGCAGATAGTTCTACTGCATTATCAGTAGCTTTTCTAATATCTCCATCAGAGTTATCACATATTTCAATAGAGATAGTCTTCATGTTTCCATCGCCTCTACCATCTCCTTGACACCAAGCTACCTCGTTTTCTGGAACACATCTAACTGCTCTATCTTGGTCTACTACATAATTCCATGATGTAGTTACATTCTTCCAAGAACCTCTTAAAAGATTTGCATGGGCTATCGCATTAGCACCTTTATTGTTATTTGATGTGTTATGAATAGTTATACCTTTAAATCCAGTTCTAGATATACCTGGTCTACAACTATAGCCAAGTGGAGCTAACATTTCGATAATTTCCATTATTCATCACTCCCTTTACCGTCTTCTGCTATTCCATTTTTTACTTCTTCTAAACTAGCTTCTTCTTTTGGAAGAGTTTTATCTTCTTTTATTGTTGCCATATATTATTCCTCCTCTATTTATTTTATTTTCTTTATATTATTTTGAATTTACTATTAACTACTCTTCAACTTCTGGTAACCCAGCAATGCTAGTTAAAATACTTAATAGTCCAGCTAAAAGACTAGCACTAACAATCATAGTCCAGTTAACTTCACTAAATACTGTAGCTGTACCTATAGTTGCAACTGCAGTTTGTGCAATTGTCTTAACTGCTCTTACTAAAGCAGCCTTAATCCAATTCTTTGTTTTTGCACTCATTTTATCTACTTCCTTTCTTATTTTGAATTTATTAAGTGTTCTTCAACATACCACACCAGTTGGTTTATAGTGTCTCTATCTATTTTCATATTTTCTTTATTAATCCAATGAATAGCAATAAACCCTATGATGTTGCCTTCTTTGTTGTGTATTGCTATATCGTAAAATGCTCCTACATCTATACTCTTCTTAAAATTATAAGTACTAGGCATAGATGTTTTAAGTTCTTCTAAATCTTTACAGATAAACTTACCATCTTCAGTAATTCGATGAACGAATTGTGGCATACAGTTTGTAGGCAAATTTATACACTTCTGTTGAACAGGCTGATTTCCTGCTTTAAAAACTTCATATGTACAAGAGAACTTATAGGCAGATCTATAATCAGAATAATGTTCTCCATTATGAAACTCATAAACGTGGATTCTATCGGCATTTAAAATTTCTTTGACATATTCTAATTTGTTTAAAACCTCTAAATCCAACTTATTCTGCCTAGGCAACATCTTACCTACATTAGTTTTTTTAAAATATTGATTTAGATATTGTTTACAAAAGAATAAGCTTACTATGATAAAAGCTATAAACTGCCCTATCTCTTTTGCTAAATTAATTATTTCATTCATTGTTCCTCCTTTTTAATCTGTCGTTTTATGATAATAAATTGTACATTTTCCTTTAGTTGTTCTATCAGCCCAAGCTACTTCTCCTAATCCTTCAATGACTAAATTTGTTGAATCAACTGAGAGTTTGCACATAATAGAGGAGCTATCTATTCTTACCCCGCTAAACCATTTGGCGTCAGTAGTATCGTACCAACTGTAAAAATAGCATATTATGTCATCTAAATCTGATATATTATGATTTACTGTTCTTTGGCCATTGCTCGGAAATGCACCAAATTCAACAACTTTTTTATAATATGGTCTGTCAAGATAAAAACCAACAAGTTGCTCTTCCTCTGAATAATTTTTAAGATTTTCGTATCGTGGAATTTTAGGATTTAAAATATTTCCTAATTTATCTTTTAAAACATTATTTACTGCCATATAAACGGCTATTTAATTCTCTCTCATAAATTTATGCCATAAACTTCAGTAATTGCAGGATTACCCCAACCACTAACGTTTCTATCAAGTATTTTTATTTGTGTTTTGCTAGGAAATACAAAATTAATAGCAAAGTGTCCTGCTGTTGTATAATTAGATAACATATAAGAGTGATTATTATTTGTTTTGTTATATACTATATCACTAACTTTAATAAGTATCGAAGTTTTAAAATAGCTTGAATCAGCACCGCCAATAACATATAGATAATCATACTTTTCAATGTCATCATTCAATGTATATGTTTGAGATAATGTTAGTGAAGATGTATTTAATTTTGTAGACCCTCTTTTCTCATATCTCGGAATTTTAGGATTTAGTATTTTATCATCTTTATCTTTTAATACTTCATTCACATATTTTGCTTTTTTAGCTTAACTATGAGTTATAGGTAAAATAGACATAAAAATATCCAGTCCATGAAGAAGCATTATAATTTGTAGAAACGAATAGTCCTTCACTATTAATATAAAATCTTATAATACCACTATTTGAATTGTCTGGAATATTTGTAACTTGGTTATTCAAGTCTTTTCTGTAACCTGCTATTTGTCTAGTTATTGATATACTATTAAAATCTAAATCGCAATCTACTTTTTTCGCACTATTATTTGGCAAGTTACCACAACTAATAAATACAACATATTCATCTTTGCCATTTACTTTCTGCCCAGTTTTTACTGGGTTTCCATTTGTTACTAAATTGCATTTTAATAATTCATACCTAGGTATTTTAGGATTTAAAATGTTTTCATCTTTATCTTTAAGTACACTATTACTCATAGTCCACCTCTTTTTGAGAGAGAGAATTAATTACTAGCCTCTCCCTCCTTTCAATAGAGGAGTTAAGCCAAATAAGCTCCCCCCCCCCCATGTAACATATTGTAAACTTATATTCATTATTATCACTTTCCTTTCTTTAATCGCTTTCTGCTATCGCAGCTTCAAGTTCTTCATCTGTACAAGTACCTTGATAGACACCTATTGCATTCATTTCGTTAACTCTTTGATTTGTTGCATTTATATCATTTGAACCAAAGTCATCTCCTTCTATCTCATAATCTGTTACATCTTCAAGAGATACAGTTCCATCAGGATTGTTAATCAAATTGAATTTTTTATTGCCCACATAGGTATAATCTTGATAATCAGTTTTTAGATTTTGTTGTTCGTCCATCTTTAATTCCTCCTCCCAATTTACTAGATAATTTAAATGCTAATTTATTTAAAACTTTTTCATCTTTTGATACTTTTACTTGTATAGAAAATGTATTGCCTTGATAAACTTTCTGTGGATTTAACCTTACTTCGTCTATTCTTATCAACTATCATCACCTTCTATAATTTCATATTGACCTTTAGATATCTTTTCTACATTATTTTCAGTTACTATATAAACCTCTGCATCTTTAAATGTTGATCCATTAATAGAAACCATAGTGAAAGTGCCTGCTATTGTTTTAAAAGATATAGTATTACTATTACCCCATATCTGATTACTAGCTTTCTTTCCACGAATTTGATATGTATAGTCTGTATCATCAGTTAAATTAGATAAAGTAATAGGATTAGACATAGATATATTTTGCCAACTACCATTATTTAATCTACCTTGTAAACTGTCTAAAGTACTATTTGTTGAGTAATTAAAGGTTGCAGATTCTTCTAGAATAGTTTTACTAGAAAGACTAATTGATGGTGCATTTCTATCAATTTGTGGTAAAGTAATTGTTCCACCACAACTACCACTCATAACAAAAGTAGTATTAATTGAACCTCCAACATATATAGAAGCATTTCCATTAGAGTCATGATATACTGTTATATCTTGTGTATTAACAACTGTTTCACCACGATAATAGGTATTGGATAAGCCAAATGAAGTATTATAAAGTGAAGCAGAGCCACTAGACCAACTAATATTATTAGCACCTACATAAATACTAGCTTGAACTCTAATTGTTGACCTATTGTTTATTTGGTCTTGACTAAGTAATTGCCATCTTAAAATGTAAGCATAATAAAAAGAGCCATAATTAAATCCGACTCTTGCAAACTCATTCATATATCACTACTCCTTTGGCTTTATCCAGACTATCGTTTTATTTTCAACTGGTGTAGGTTGAGTATTGGAAACAACTAAAATAGGATTACTATCAAGTTCTTCTACTGTTTCTTTAACTGGATTAAATTCGTTTTTAGTAACATATAGACCATTATCTTCTATCAGCTCTATTTGGCTTTCTATATATTCAAAAATTGAATTATAATCTAAGAAAGTTCTGTTATCCACAAAGTCTGTTATTCCAGTTGATAATGCTCTAAATCTTGCAAATTCATATTGATAAATACCTGCATTTTCTGTTAACTTTTGTTGTGTTAAAGCTGGATATGAACTTTGACCAGTTAAAACTCTAAACTGTCCTTGAGTAAAACTCGTATCAGTGTTATCTTTTGACATATCTAATTCATATACTAAAACACAATAAGAACCATCTAAAATCACTGATAATGTTTCTGAATTAACAACTTCAGTAAGTCCTCCTTGTACAATAAAAAATCCATTACTAACAGTAACAGTATTATTTGTGTAAGATAAAGCACATCCAGCACCCTCATTTTCAAATATTCCATTTGAACCATTTAAAAACGTATTATTAATTATTCTATCAGCAACTGAATAATATATTTGTTTATCATAAGAATGTCCTTTTAACATCTTAATTTCTCCTTTCTTGTAAAACTTTGTCAATATAATCAATTCTTATATTTCCACAACTTAATGTTAAATAATTGTGATTATTATCCACAATTTTAGAAATATAAGTATCTTGAATAATATTGTTTTGAGTTTTTATTAAAATAGGTGTTCCTAAATTAATTTTTGAAACATCATACAATTTAGATTTTTTTAGAATTTCAAATGTTATATTATGCTCATATGAATTTCCTTTAAACACATCAATAGAAGCTTGTTCTGCATCTTCTTCATTTTCTACAGTTATCTTTTGTGTTTTTCCACTTATTCTATTAGGGTCATCTTTATTAGTTGTCGTTTTTCTATCATTTAAAAGATATCTATAATATTTTGTTTTAGTAGTATTAATGTAGCATTCTACTTTTGCAGTATAATTTAACGAAAAAACCTCAGTATAATTTGAAATATCTGAGGTAGTAGCATCAATTAACATTTTGTCTTCTGTTTTAGAAGCAATTTGAAGTTTAATTGTATCTTTATTTAAGATAAAACTAAAATCAAGATCATAGTTTTTTATAGCATTGTTAATAAAAGTTAATAAATTATACATATTATTAGAGACTGTTACAATACTACTTATACTAATATTCTTCTTGCTATGTGTTAAAGCTTCTACTGAAAGAAATTCTCTATTAACAAATGTATCTGTATTATTTATAAACTCGCTTTCTATTGTCTGTTTAATAAAGTCTTCTATTCCTGTAGATGATATTAATTCTTCATTTTCTACAAACATAGAAATATCAAATAACGATAAAATATCTTTACAGGTTATTGTATATAAAACACTATCTGAGGACTTTTCTTGACTTACTACAATACCAAGAAAGTTAGTTTTATCATTTTTCTTTAAATATATAAAGTCTCCTTCTTCAATATTTAACTTTTTAATGCTTGTAAATAAAGAATTACCATTTGTTTCTAAATCTCTATTTATCTCTTCAATACTTAATTGAACAACTTCTAATATTTCAAGAGTCATTTTATCAAGGAAATAAGCGATAGTTTCTTCTGAAGGTATTTCTTTCTCTTCTAATTTTAAAACTATCAAGTCAATATCATCTATAGCAGTATCATCGCCTGATGTATAAGATACTTCTATGTTATGGACTCCAGTTTCAAGTGGAGCTTCTAAAGATAACTCATACAAGTCTGTCTGTTCATTATAAACTAATTCATACTCTTCATTGTCTAATATTATTTTTACATTATCTTCCATAAACCACCTCTAAATTGATTTATAATATGGATAAATATTTAACTTAGCAGATACTATTTCATTATCAGCTTGTATTATAATATTAGATGTTCCTAATGGTAGCTTGAAAATATTATTATTCGCTATGTCTATATATGCTTGTTTGAAAAGATTTTCATAAGTACCATCTACATTTTGTTTAAGTATCTTTATATCTCCATCTACAGAACTATATATAAATTTTTCATATTGAGCTATAGTGATATTGATTAGTAAATTAAATAATGTTGTTCCATTAGAATCAGTAACAATTATTTCAGGATTAGTTACAGCACCATCTATTTCTAGATAAATAGGTGCTAATGTATGACCAGTATTATTAAATTCCAACTTTCTTGAGTTATAATTAGCAAATCTACTACCCCATCTAAAATCCCAACGAACCTCATTATCTCCTGCAGACATATCATAAGTATATTCTTTCTGTTCATACCAAAGAGATGTCATATCAAAAGAAATAGGGCAACTTAATATTCCATTTTCTTCTTTTTCTGTTTTTCCTAAAGATTGTATTTCAATGTTTTTAAAATATTCTATTTGTGAACCATCTTTCAAAGGAATTTTATAACTTAATCTAAGGCTTTCTGAACTTTCAATAAAATTGACAAGATTAGTATAGTTTTCATAATATAAAAAGTTACATATACCAGTTATTTGTACTTGCTCTTGTTCTTTTATATTATTAATGAAAACTTCTCCTACTTTTGTATAAGATGTTGAATATGAGTATCCTAATCCATCAGGTTCAGTTAATAAAGCATAGTTTTCTATATCCATCAATGAATAGGTTTGCCCCTTTTCGTTTATAAGTTTAAATTCTCTTACCTTATTTGCCATATAACCACCTCTAATACTGACTTCCAAACTTTTTATTAATATAGTTGAAAGCTAAATCTAAATTTTCCTTATTTAAAGTCTGAACATTAAATTGAATATTAGGAGTTGTAAAAATAGTTTTTGTAGCATCTGTTATTTGTCGATTAATGTTAGCATCCATAGAACCAGTAGCAAATTTATTTGTGTTGTCTAACTCATTTAGAACTTTATTACCCAAATCTTTTGCTGCCTTAATGGCATTTTTTTCTTCGTCTAAAATACCTAAAGTAAGACCTTCAGTAAAGAAGTTACCAAATTTTCTAGTTTTTCTTGAAGGACTATGTTCATCTAAAATTTTTTGTAATGTTCCTAAAGCGGTTCCTGCTACAACAGATGCAGAATTTCTTAATTCTTTCATAACTTCTTCGCTATTTATTCCTTTTGCAAAACCTCTAGTTAGGTTAACACCTGCTACTTCTGCTTCACCTTGACGATTTAATTCATTAATAACATTATCTGCTAAAGTTCTTGCTTCATCTGTAACCTCACCACCATTTTCATTAATAATAGATACTAAATTTAAAATTTGCTCTTGCATATCAGGACTTAACATAGAGATATTATTCTTAAATTCTTGTTCTGACGTAATAGCCATATTAGCCCAGGCAAGAGCAACTGCTTCTGTTTCGTTATAAGCTACTCCAGTCATATTTACAACTGCATTTCTTACGTCTTCTGGTAGTGTTGCTAAAGTTGCTTGATATTGCCCTATAGATGATTCTGCTAAAGTCTTCCAAGCTTGCTCTACTGCAGGAGAGTTTTCATTTATAGCAGATGTTTGTGATACTAAAGTTGTTATTGTATCGTTTAAAGTTTGTTGATACATTCTACGATTTGATTCTAAAACTTGTTTCTCATAATCATCTGCATTTTTTATTCTTTTACTATATTCTTCATTAATTGATTTTGTTTGTCTTATTTGACTTTCCAATTCGTCAGAAAACACTTCTTTTTTTATTTTTCCATTTTCATCAAGAACCCTTGTATTAGTAGAAATTATCTTATTAAGCTCATTAATATCATTTGTCTGCATTCTTAATGAATTAGTTTCATATGTGGTTATTGCTCCCATAGCAGAATCGTAATTAGATTGAGCATCTTTTAAACTTTTATTAGCTTCATCTAACTCCTTCCGTAATCCTTCAACTTGTCCCTCTAACTTAGCATTATTAGGAGCTACATTTTCTTGATATTCTTTAAGTTCTTCGACGGCATTATTATATTCTTTTTGTGCATTTTCTTGAGCTTTTTCTGCTTCCGTTAAGCTTTTAGTATATTCATCTATGTTTTCTTTAGCATCTTTATAATCTTGTTCTTGTGAACCTAAAATAACTTCTGCTCTTTTCTTAGCAAGAACCAATTCTAAAGTATCATTTAACTCATTATACTTTTGAATTACACCATCTACTAAAGAATATTCAGTTCCCATTGCAGAATTAAATTCATTTAAAATAAAGTTTACTCTTTCTTCATAACCATCTTTCACTTTGCCATTAGAATCGACTAACATGTTAAGTTCATTAATAAGGTTTTCAACATTATCTATTTCTCTTAAAGATGATTCTACTTCTTTTTGTCTTTCGTTGTATAATTCTTTTCTAGCAGATGTTTGCTCCTTAATTTTGTTATTCAAAGCTTCAATTCTTTTTTCTTCTTCTGTTTGTCTTGTAGAAAGAACTAAAGTCGTAGCTGCTAGTCCAGCTAATGCTATTGACAATATTCCTACTGGGCTTGTTGCTGCGCTTAATACTTTTGCTAGATTTGCAGCAGAACCTTTAGCATCTCCTATACCATTATGCATTAACACTATAGCTTGAGTAAATGTTCCTACTCCTTTAGTCGCAGTTCCTAATACTTTACCTAAGTTACCAACTATTTTTATAGTCGGACCTATACCTGCAACTAATGCAGCAGTTTTTAATATTGTCTGTTGTTCTTCATCCGTCATATCGGCAAAGCTTTCTGCTAAATCACCTAAGAAGTCTAATAAATCGTTAATATGAGGTAATAATTCATCACCCATAGTAATCGCTAAGGCTTTAGCTTTATTTTGAGCCATATTTAATTGTGATTCTGATGTTTTATATCTTTCATTAGCTTCCTTAGTTAAAGCCGTGTTTTCTTGCCAAGCTTTAGCACCTATTTCTAATGACTCATTAAATAAATTCGCAGCTCCACTAGCACGTAATAATGTATCTCTAACTCTTATTTCACTTAAGCCCATTTCATCAAGCACACCAATCGCAGACTTACCAGTTCCATCTAGGTTAGATAACCCATTTATAAATGCTATAATAGCACCTGCTGCATCTTCTTTAAATGCGGTCTTAAACTGCTCTGCAGACATACCTGAGACTTGAGCAAATTGTTCTAATTGGTCATTGCCCTTTTCTACAGCCAATTGCATCTGAACCATAACTCTAGAAAATGCAGAACCTCCAGCCTCGGCTTCAATTCCTACTGATGATAAAGCACCTGCAAATGATAAAATTTGGTCTTCTGTCATTCCTACTTGAGCACCAGCACCTGCTAGTCTTAATCCCATTTCTACTATTTCAGATTCAGTAGAAGCTAATTTATTACCTAAATCAGTAACAACAGCACCTAAATTAGAAAATTGACTTTGATCCATCTGAGTAATATTTGCAAATCTCGCTAAAGCTGTAGCAGCTTCATCAGAAGTCATATTTGAAGCTTCACCTAAATCTATCATAGTACGTGTAAAACTAAGAATAGAGCTTTTTTGAATACCTAATTGTCCTGCCGCTTCCGCTACTGCTGCAATTTCTTCTGCACTTGCAGGAAGAACCTTAGACATTTCAAGAATACCTTCTCTAAATTCACTATACTCTTCTTCTGTTGCATCAACTGTTTTTCTTACACCTGCAAAAGCACTTTCAAAATCCATTGAAGATTTGACTGAATAAGCTCCCAAAGCAACTATAGGTAACGTTAGACCAGTTGTTACCTTATTTCCTACATTATCAACTGTATTACCCAAATTATAAATTGTTGTACCTACTTTTTCTATCTCTTTACCTGCTTTAGTGAAGTTACTTGTTTCATTTTTTAAGTTAGTGATTTTTTGAGTAGTAGATTCTATCTCCCTTTGTAAATCTCTATATTCTGCACTATGTTTATTAACCCCTGCATCATCCAATTTCTGTTGAGCTTGTTGTAAAGCATTTAACCTATTTTCTGTTTCTTTTAATGTTTCTGATAAGACCTCTGTCTTTTGATTTAATAATGTTGTATTAGATGGGTCAAATTTTAGTAAAGTATTAATACCTCTTAATTCTTTGCTAAGACTATTAGTAGTTTTATCTACATCTTTTAAAGCAGTTTGAAGTTTAGTAGTATCTCCTCCAATTTCAACCAATAAACCTCTTACTTTTTTACTACTTGCCATTTATAACCCTCCTAACTCATAAATTTATCAATATCTTTTTGAGTTGCCATCTTTGTTTCCTCTTTTTTATTAGATTTTAAAAAAGAGAAGAGAACTTTCATGATTGAAACATAAGTCCTCTTCTCTAAATCACTTAATGATATTCCGGCTCTTAAGCATGAAGCTTCAAATGTATGAGCAGGAAAATATACAGGTTCATTTGAACCATTACCTTCAATTGTTTTTAATGCTTCTATTAATTTCTTGTCAACGAAAGCAATTGGCACAAAGTGCCATTACCTCCATAATCCAGTCATCTAATAAAGATAATCTTTCTAATGAGCTATACCACTCTTCATAGCAAGAGATATCTTTATTATTATCATAAATGCATATCCAACACATTCTAGTTATACAGTCAATGAAATCATTCAAATCATCTACAGTATCTTTAAAAATCATTTCTTGAATTTCTTCATTTGAAGCATTAGGCATATCTTCTTTATGCTTTTCTAAAGACTTTATTTCTTTTCTTAAGAAATTTTGTGTAGTATTTAAATCTTTCATGATATTTCTATCAAAAATATCTGCATAATCTCTATATGTAGATGCATGACAAGAAATATTAAACTCTTGTGAACCTATTTTAATTGTCTTCATTTAAAACCTATACTGATGGAATAGTAGATGGCTCATAAACATCTGAAAAGAAACTGTTAAATGCTGTTGTATTAGTATCAGATAAAGTCATTACTGCTTTAACATTCTTGTTGTCTTCTCTTGGTGTTGCTGTAATACTTAATGTATCAGTTTGTGGTGTTCTAGTATCTTCTGTTGTAGCAGCTTCTGTAGATGGTCTTGTTACCATACAATTGTAAAGTACAGACCTTCTAGGTTTCTCATCTCCTGTTACTTCAAACAATAATGCAAATGGTTTAATTGTAGCATCTGCATTTTCAATTAAAGCTCCATTGCTATCAACAGTATAACCTAATACATCCTTTTGAAATGATTCAGGAATATCTGCTATTTCTAAATCTCCACTATAACCATTATTATTACTTGCAGAGTAATAAACAATATTATCTGCATAAAATGGTGTTATTTCTCCCTCTTGATCTAATGAAAGATTAACAGCACCTGGAATTCTTACAGGTGTTGCATAAGATACTTCTCCACCTTCTGATGTTGTTTTAACAGCATAATATACATTACTTAATCCAAATTTTACTTTATTCATTTTTTATTCCTCCTCTATATTAAAAAAATAAGAGATGTTATAAACACCCTCATCTTCTATTTGATTTTCAGTTTTATCCCAATAAACGTCTTTAAGCAATTTATTTTCAACTTTACTTTCAAGACTTAAATCCTTTTTTATGGTTGTAAGCTCTAATCTAAAATTACAATTCTTATACCAGACCTTATTATCAGCACCGAAATTATCTGTATCTATAACAGTTCCTATTAAGTGTGGTGGACTTATAGGTTCTGTAAACTTTCCATAAGCATAAGGAATATTAATCTTTTTGCATAAATCATCTAATTCACTTAACTTCATCTTTTCGCTCTCCTTTCAAACTCATCAACAAATTTCTCTTTATATTTTTGTTCTGTAGGTCGTATATGAGGTTGAGCAGTAGTATGGCCACCATTTTTAGTAGCATGACCAAATTCTAGTAAGTGAGTTAATCTATAATGCTTTTTATTCCATACTGCTTTTGAAAAAAAACTTATACCTTTTTGCTTTACTGTTATAGTCCAGCCATCTCTATACTCTCCAGTTTCTCCAACTGGACTTATAGTTTTTAACTCATTCTTCGCTTCTTTAGTTACCTCATCAGTTATCTCTACAACTAAATCATCAACGTCATCTTTATATTCAGTAAGAATATCTGTTATTTCATTAGCGAGACTATTGACTGTTACTTTCTTTGACGTTGCCAACTCTATGTTCACAAATTAAAGAAACTTCATCAGGATTATTAGATGTAGCTCTTACAATTTTGTACCTTTCTCCCATGTATTCTAGTTCTTGTTCGCTATTGTAGTTTAATGATGAAATAACAAATCTAACTTCTGGTCTAATACCTTGTTCATTAGCTTCATAGAACTCCTCAAGCATAATAGAAGTTTGTTTTATTATTGGAACAACTTTTCTATTTTCTTTTTTTATCTCTTGCCCTATTTCATCTTTTGAAATAGAAAAAGAAAGAAGAGTTAATTCTACAGCTATCATAGATTATCACTCTTCTTTCTATATCCACCTGATAAAGATAGACTTTGTTCTAAAGTGTTAAAAGTTCTTAAAGCATATTCTTTTTCTTTAATATCTACATTCCCAAATGTTGATTTAATATAAAACATAATAGCAGTAGTAATTAAATCATCGTATTTCTTCTCATCAGTGGAATAATTATATTTAGTATCAATACCACTTCGTTCAAGTTCTAAAATACCTGAACGTATTAGAAGTTTTATCTCTTCATCTTTTAATGTAGATGTTTCTACTATACTCAAGAACTGTTTCGCTTGTTTTAACAAATTATCCATAGCTTACCTCCTTCTAACTTACTATACTGATGGAATTGAACTTACCTTACCTTTAGCGAAAGCATTTGGTCTTGGCTTGCCATCATAAATAGCATAAGTTGAGTAAATACTTCTTCTTTCTGTAGATCTAACATCTCTGTTAACACTAATTCCTTCTACTGTATTTAAAATATAGTTTTTAGGATTACCAACCATAAGATCTTCTGCTTTTAGATATGGATCTTCTTCAATAGAAATAACATCAGTTGATTTTAAACCTTGTAAAAATGGATAATTACCATTTGCATCTTTATAACCAACTAAATCAATAGCATAAGAACTTGAAATATATGCTTTTGCACCTATTCTAAAGTCCTCTCCTAAAGACTCATATGTATTTAATACAGTATCAATAACATTATCTCCTTCAATAGCACTTAAACCATTTAAAGCTCCTGTAGGTTGGTCTTCTCCAGTACCATATAATACTGCTGTTGCTAAAGCTCTACCCATTTTATTAGCAAGTTCATCAGTAATAAAACTAATAAAATCATCTACTGCCATTCTCTCTAACTTCCAAGTAATTTCAACTTGTTTAGCAAGTTCATGACCAGTTAGTTTTAAAGCTTTATACTCTTGACCTTCATTTTTAGTATTAGTAAGTTCTGCATACCAATTAGCATCGTCAGATGCATTTAAATATGGAAAATCAACATTTCCAGCGACAGCAATTTTCTTAACATCTCTTAAAAATGGAGAAGTTTTATTTATAGTTTCTAACATATCTAGCCTAACTTGTGTTGGAATAAACAAACCTCCATTGTTAATACCTTGAGTAGATGAACCACTTTCTACAAATGTAGTAGATGTAGTAGTAATAGCATCTCCTAAAGCTCTCTCTTCCTCTTCAGTAAAATCAGTTCTATTCATTAACTTTTTAGCCCAAGCTGAACGATATTCTTCTGATTTTAACACTTCTTTAAGACTTCTTTTTTCTTCTTTCATTTCATCTTTTCCTTTCTTTTTTACTTTTACAAATTTTCTTTCTTCTTTCTCATTTGAGTCTGTTTCTCTAATAAGTTTTCTTTCTTCTTCTTTAGAAATAGAACTATCATCAGATAACTCTTTTTCTAACTCTTCTTTCTTTTTTTCAACTTCTAAAGCTTCTACTTGTGAACGAAGTTCTTCTACTTCTTTCATTGTTTTAGCTTCTTTAATTTTTTTCATTAATTCTTCCTTGTTCATTATTTTTTCCTCCTAATTTTTTATTTGATTTATACTGCCTCTCGCAGTTCTATAACTAGCCCTATTTTTCTCTCACAGAAAAAAAGACACTCTCTCGCAGAAATGTCCTTGTCAGGATTATATACATTTAAGTATTGTAGATAACTTTTCTTTTTCAAGCTTTAGCTCATCATACTTCTTCTTACCTTCTAAAAATCTAGATTCACTTTTTTCTAAATTTCTAGCGAATACTTCAGTACTATCATAAAATGGTACATCTACAATAGAAACATCAAAAATCTTATCAAACTGTAATATTCTTCTCGTATCAGTTTCATAATCATTTTCTTCTGCTTCTACTGTAAAAGCAAAACTCATTTTATCTAAGAGTTTAGCTTGAATTGATTTATAAATATCTCTATTACTTGTTGTGTCAATTAATTCAGCATGAATAAATAACCCTTTATCATCTATTGTTAACTGTAAAGAATTATTACGTGTCCTTGCTAATAACAGATGACTATCATCATGGTTGTACCTTAAAATAACATCTTTCATATCTGCTCCATTAAAAGCATTTTTATCTATTATCTCTGTAAAACCATAATGAGTAGCTGGACTTTCAAAAACTACTGCATAGCCTTCAACTATCATCCTATCATCTATACTCCTACATTCTAAATTAGTATTAAATAATCTAACTTCTTTTTCTTTCTTAATCATCACTTCCATCTCCTTCCTTTAATTTTTGACCTAACTGATATACATCTGCAATTTCTGCATTAATATAGTTAAGAGATTGCATTCTTTTCTTTCCTTCTTCGCCTCCAATAGGT
Organism: uncultured Bacilli bacterium; assembly: GCA_944331935.1. GTDB lineage: Bacteria > Bacillota_I > Bacilli_A > RF39 > UBA660 > Onthousia. The sequence continues at coordinate 34,538 of CALVIV010000002.1, forward strand.
GCTAAATCTAAAATCATTAATGCTTGATCTACTGTTAATAGTCCCATTGCTCCGACTTCTTTAACTAGTTTTACTTTTTCATCTAAAGAAGCATATTGAACTCTATTAACTGAGAAAGAAATACTATTTCCCTCTTTAATAGCTTTCCTAGAAAATATTTTCATTTTAAAAGACTGTTCCAAATAAATAGCCAAAGGCTCTAAAACAGTCTCATAAAATGCATTCCATTGTTGTGGAGTAAAGTCTCCAGAAATTATAGATTTATTTAAATTAAAATAATTAAGAACTCGTTGGTCAACGTGTTCTGATTGGTCTTTATCTAAGGTTATTGGTTTTATATTTAATTCATTAAATTCTGTTTTATTATCTATTGCTGCAATACCATCATTATCTGTTGCATTAATAAATGAATCAACAAACTCTTTTTTATTTTTTTCTATATCTTCTTTCTTTAAATTTTGCGTAAATTTTAATACACCTCTTAAAGAATTAGAAACCTTTATAGCATTGCTAATACCTTCCTCTGCTGTTACTTGATTTTGTAAAGCAGGCATTAAAGCTCTATTACTACTTCCTATTAAATCATCATCATTATAAAATCTTCTTAGATGTATCAAATCGCCATAAGGTAATATATAGCATTTGCCATTAGATAGCCAAAATTTTAAGTATAAATTATTACTAGAATCTTTTAACCATTCTGCTGTACTATAATTAATTGGATAAAATCCTGTAATAAAACCTTTATCGTCCTTGTCTATATATACAAAAACATTATTGTGCAAATATAGCAGGGAAATAGTTCTATAAATAAAATCATATGTAGTCATAATAGGATTAGGTTGATTTGCTAATAAGTAATTTATATCTCCATTAACATAAACTCTTTGACCATTAACTATTTTATAATGTCTAGGTTCAAACTTAGCACAGTGTTTAGCAATAGTGTCAACACATATTACAACTGAATCATTTAATGTTAAATTTTTATTTACTGTACTAAAACTTGCATTAAAACCACTAACTAATTTTAAAAGTGTTTTCTGTACCAATGTATTATCTTTGCCATTTAAAAGTTTATCAAAAAAACTTCTTTTTTCTTTTGCCATACTATCCCTCCACTATTGCCATATAATCATTGTATTTTTCATACATTACACAGTAAGCAATTATTAAACTAACTGCTCCATCAATTCTTGCTCTTTGCTTCTGACCTTTTACTGGTCTAATGTTATCATTATCATCTCTTTTTACTGATGTATTTAATAAGCACCACTCAAGAATAGGATTGTTATTATAATTAACTATTTTATCCATTAAATCTGCTTCAAGTTGTTTCATTGGATTACTCATAGTTTTAGCACCTTGTCTTACCTCATACATTTCGAATCCATAGTTTTTCATTTCTTCTACCCAGTATTGAGTATTCCAAGGATCATATCCTACCCATAAAGTATTTATTTTTAAATCATCTTGCATTTTTAAAAACCACTGTGTTACATCACAGTAGTCTATTTTCGCACCTTCACATAGAGTAACTAATCCTCTTTTTTCCCATTTATCATAAGGAATTTTATCATCATTGATTTTATACTCTAATTTTTGTGTAGGAATAAAATATTGTTGTTTTACATACCTTATTCCATTTTTTACAACTATTAATGTTGCACAAGTTAGATCAGTAGTACTTGATAAATCTACTCCACCTATTGCATAAGTGTCATAGATTTCATCATCACTAAATAGTTCATTATTATGTATAACTTCATAAGTTAACCATTTATCTTGATCATTTTGTCTTATATTAAAATCTTTACATAGTAAGTTAGGTAATTCACTAGGATTATTACTAGCAGTTTTTACCTTATCTCTTAATATATTGACGTTTTTTATTGTTCCTAATCCGGGGTTAGCTTTATACCAACATTCTTCTTTTTCTAGTTCTTTAGGGCTATCTAGTTCATAGATAATAACTAATATTCTCTCATCTTTCATTATTCCAGTTTTTTCAAATGTTTCTATTAAGTCTGAGCCATACTCATACTCATTATCAAAAACATTTTCTCTAACTGTGCCCATTGTAGAAAACTCTGAAAATATTGGTTCTTCTCTACCACTCATAGAGTCATACATAACATCCATCAAGTTTTTATCTTTCCATGCATGTATCTCATCAGCAATTACAAAAAATGAATTAAGTCCATCTAATGAATTACTATCGCTAGCTAAGGCTTTAAAAAAACTTTCTGTATTATCATAAAAAAGTCCATTAATAAGAGTACGTATTCTCTTAAATAATGCAGGGGACTTCTTAACCATACGTCTAGCTTCTTCCCAAACTATTTTAGCTTGCTCTTTTTTAGTAGCAACAGAATAAACTTCTGCTCCACCCTCTCCAGCACTTGTTAGCATATATAAACCTAGCCCCGCTGCAAGAGTTGATTTACCATTTTTTCTTGCAACGAAGAGTGTTGACTTTTGATACTTTCTTAATCCAGTTTCATTATCAACAAAGCCGTATAATGCCTGAATAAAAGCCTTTTGCCATAATTCTAAGATTACAGGTTTCCCAGCCCATTTACCTTTAGAGTGTTTGCAAAATTTTTCAATAAACTCTATTGGTCTATTGGCTTTCTTTTCATCAAAGATATAAGTATGAGTTTCTTCCTCCTCTGTTAATTCATTAAAAAATGATATTGTTTTAGGATTTACAATATCATCTACAAGCTTGTTATATATTATTTTAATTTTCTTGTTAACTTTATTAGGATTAGCTTTTATCCAATTATTATATTCTTCAATATATGTCATGATAAATTATTAAATTGGTCAAACTCATCTTCAGGATTAATCTTTTTATTTTTAGGCAATTCCTCATTTAATTGTTTTATTACAGCGATATAGTTCTTAATCATCGCATTGTAAGTTTTAGCTTCCACTGAATCTTTATAACCATATTGGTTATTACCATTTACATACTTTTCTTTAACACCATTTTTATTAATAAAATCCTTTAGGTGCTTTAGAGTTACAAACATAAAGCTTGCTTCATCTATTAAATTTGATAGAAGTGTATTATCAGCTTTTTTAAAATCTGCAGTTGGAAATAATTTTCTTAGTTTATTTCTTTGTTTAGTTACTTCCTTAGTTCTTTTTTTAGAAATTTCTTCTCTTAATTCCTCTTCTTTTTGTTCGTTCATTAAATCCTCATCTTGCACTATTACACCTCCTATCTCTACACCCCTCGCACGAAATGACCCATGCAATTTTTGAAGGCCCAGCACCCGTTGTTCCTATACAAGGGTTTTAAGGCTAATATGGGGGGGGACTATTTTAATTGATTATGATTAAAAAATGATGTTTTTTGATAGTTTTTTTATCATTTTAAGCCTCTTTTTTAATAAAAAATGCAATAAAGCAATATAAAAAGCTAATGCTTATCTAAATAAATTCATATCTTATTGTATCTTGTAGTATCATACTTTTAAAACCACATTACCTTCTTCATCAAAATAATATTCATCTTCTTGTTTGAAATGTTCTTTGTTATGACAATCAATACATAAAGCCTCTAAGTTATCCCAGTTTAAAGTAATATCGGGGTTATCTATGTTATCTATAGTTATATATTCTTTATGATGACAAATAGTTGCTGAGTTATCACATCTTTCGCATATATAAAATTTACTAGTCATATAGGCTTTACTTGTATCTTTCCAAGCCTTACTATGATAGAACTTATCAACTTTAGGATTACTTCTTTGCATTTCTTTTATCTCTAGCTGATTTAATAGTAGACTTTTCTACATTGTTATCTAACGTGGCAGTTTCTACTACTTCTTTTACATAATTCTTTTCAAGAAGAACTTTAGCTCTTTCTTTAGAAACATTAAACACATCATTTATTTCTCTAATCTTATTAGACTCTAAGTCGTTAAACTTTATTGTAGCTATAACTTTCATATTGATTCCCTCCTAGTTTTAAAACTATTATTACAAAAATAAAAGAATATATTTCTATATTCTTTGTGTGCAATTAATTAGTTTTTTAGCTAATCATCCAACTGCACTATAACACATTTTACTGGACATTGTCTGGACATTTTAAATATTTTCTTTAATTTCTTCTTCTACTGATTTGTCTTCATTAATATCTTTTATTATTCTTTGTATTGTTTTTTCTGAACAGTCAAGTTTAGCAGCAATATCAGCATGAGATAAACCATATATATATTTTGCTTTAAAGACTTTCTTTTCTGTTTCGTCCATTTCCTCTATACTTCTATCTATTTCATTAAAGTAATCATTTATCATATCTAATTCTTTCTTTACTAGAGTTCTTTCTTTATCAAGTTCTTCTAATTCTGCAAAAGTTGCTGTAAACCTATCAGGATTCTTTTGGTTTTGTACTTTAACCTCATCAAATGTAAATCCATGTAATCCTAACTTTTCATCTATTTTTTGTTGTATTCTTTCGTTTAGAAGTTTATAAGTCTTTTCATATAATGTACGATCATTTTTTAATTTTCTTATAACACTATATTTCATTTACCCTCCTTAATCTTTTCCACCTTTACATATCCTGTATTTAACAATTCTTTAGCTCTATCTTGGTCATATAAATAATAAACATTATTTTTTCTTATTATAGCATTTCCTGCACCATTATGTTCAAATACATCATCAATTATAAGTTCTGGCCTTTTATCTATATAATCTTTTAAAGCTATAACTTTATATTTTATTTTAGGTATATATACTCTCTTATTGAATAACTTAGTCCAATCAATAGTATTACCTTTTTCAATATAATTAAATTTATTAGGAATATTATTTACAATTTTTTCTATATCTAAATTAGATAAATCCATATCTAATAAATAGCCGTTAACACCATCTTCAATAGATTCATAACTGCTCGGATAATTAGTAGAAATAACAGGTGTGCCATACTGTAAACACTCGTTAACAAAGTAACAGTAACCTTCTGTGTCTGATAATTGCACCCCATAATCTGCTTCAACTATATAATCAAATATATCATGTGATGGATTCATGTATACTATCTCTTCCATATCAAAAGGTTTTTGTTGATATAGTTTTAAATCAGTAAAGATAATCCACCTAAATTTTATATTATGTTCTTTTAAAGCTTGAGCTAATTTTAGCATTCTATTATAACCTTTTTCTTTTGAGACTCTAGTCGCTGATATTAGTTTTAATATGTGATGTGTTTCTTGCCTATCATCTAATATATTATGAATAGTTGTTACCTTTTCTTTAGGATAAAGTTTTTTAAAAACCGATGTAACGTGTTTTCCTACTGCTACGTATTCAGTTGTTTTATGCCATTTTTCATAAACAAAGCCTGTTTCTTTAGCTCTTATATAATCAGCATGAATCATCTGTATATATCTTCCAGTTCTTGCTAGAACGGTTTCAGGATAACCTCCCCAAGCACTTGCTAAAAGACAAATATCACATATATACTTCTTGCATTCTTTGTATTTCTCTACAGAGATATTTAATTTTTTTAGCCTATTTATAGTATCTTGATTACCTTCTTTATAAAGGAACAATATTTCATATTGATTTTGTAACTTCTTACAAAAGTTATAGTCAAACGTATCAACACCGCCAAACTTCAAAGGATTAGTGTGATATAGAATTATTTTCTTTTTCTTCATAGTACCTCCTTGAGTATTTCTCCAGTTATTATGACTACTATCAACCTTTATTCTGTGTATCTAGTAAATAGTTAACTGCATATATTAATTCATTTATTGCTTTTTGGTGTTGCTCAAAATTACAATTAACTGAATTTATTGTTTCTTCATCTCTAAAATAACTAGGAAGCCGACTATATTGAAATACACCAGTAATTTTATTAGGTACTTCTTTACTCTCTACTATTTCAAATAAATAATCATTATCCCATAACATTGAGCTTCTAAATGTTCCCGGAGACCAAAATAAATCGTTATTGTTATATTTAAGTTTTGCGACTACATCAAAACAACAACTTTCCTCATTAACTCTTAAGACATCAATCTCTGTTCCTTCTTCTACTTCATTATTTTTAATCATTTGTAATAGTTCTATTCCTGTCATTCTTCTACCTCCAAATCAATTAGCCAATTATATAAATTTTGCCAAATATCATAGTCACATTTATCATCGGTTACAAACCCTTCATTTCTTCTTTTTAAATATTGTTGTAAATCTGATAACATTACTTGTTGCATACGTTTATCTATAATAGTTCTATTTTCTACAATAAGCTCTGATGTTTCAGCTGTTATATAAGTTCTTCTACCTAGTGCATATCTTAATGCTGATATAATCATATCTCTTAATACATAGTCTAATTTAAGTTCTATCATAACTATCTCCTCTTCCTAAATTGTTTAGTAATTCTTACTTCATCTTGATTATTTAAATATCTCTTAAAATCTTCATAATCTGCTAAATTGCCTAAATATAAAAATGCAGGAAATTCTATATTATCTTCTTCATTGACTTCTATAGCCATTACTTTTTCTTTAGTCTTTTGCTCTAATAAGAGCCAGTCTAAGCAGAATATTGTTTCATCTGGCTCGTAAGTACCTAAATTGGTATAACCTCCAGTTCCAAATACACAAATTCTATATTTCATTTATTATTTCTCCAACCATTCTACAAATTCATCATAATTTAGAAAACTTTCCCATAAATTATTCTCGATAATAAAATGTTTCATAATATCATGTTCTTCTTTAAACTCTTTTAAATTTTCTATTTCTGATTTTAATCTATGATTTTCTTTTAATAATTTTGGCAAATAATTTTTAACATCATAAGCTAGAGATGCATAAATAGATGGTTCATAACCTCTATCTATGATAGATTGATACCTATCTACTATCATTTCTGACGTTGTTATCATATCTTTACATTTAGCACTTATATCAAAATTAGGATTAACTTTTTCTTTATCCATTATTTCACCTCATACTTTACAGAATTGAACTGCTCTTTTGTTACTATTGATTCAATTTGATAATTTTTACACAAATATCTTCCCTCATCAAATTCTATATATCTACTACCATCTTTGAACTCTGATATATTCAAGACTTCTTTACCATTAACATAATCTCCGACTTCTATTAAGTCGATAAAATTATACTTGCTTTAATAACATCATTTCGCAATATAACTTGCCAATTGTCAATCCTTACTAATTCATTATCTGAACAGTCTACTATTTTAGCAATTCTTGGGGGTACATATCCATTAATTGCACCTCTTGTATATCTAACATACATACCTTTTTTTAATTCCACTACTTACACCCCCTATCTTTATCTTTTTTTATTTCTATTAATTCGCTTGTAACACAATTGACTTTTTCTATTATTTCATAAGTTCTAATTGCTATGTCATTAGCACTACATCTATAATCTCCGTACCAATTGGCATTATTTTTCAACCTTTTAACAAGCCAATTAGCTACAGCATCAACTTCAGTTAAATTTTCCATACTTTGATTATCATGGTTAGTTTCACAAGCAACTGACGTATCTCCTACAATCTTATCTAAAATATCGCCTATATAATATTCCATTACTTATCCTCTACTTTCTCTACTAAATCGGCTTTTATTAAGTCGTATAATAGGTTTAGTAAACTTAAAACTATTTCAAGTTCGCAATAGTCATCATCGTTAAAACTGATGACAATTTCTAGGTTATCTCCTATAAATATACCAATGTTATCGAAATAATAATGATAACCTTCTCCTATTGAATACCTAAATCCAAACTTTTCTAACTCTTTTAAATCTACATTATCTTTAATCTTTAACATTTTCTGCCTCGCTTTCATCAATACTTGGTAATAATATATCTAAATAGAAATCAACATTTCCTTTTAACTCTTCATCTGTCAACTTTTTATCAACTTCTGCATGAAATACCATTTCGCCATCCTTACATACCATTACATGATTATTACTAGCTTGTGATACTATACAATCTCTATACTTTATTTCTCTATTCATCTTTAACTCCTATTATTTCTTTATATTTTTCTAATATTTCTAGGCATATTCTTTGATGATAGCCGGCATCCCTTATTAATTCCTTACTTTCACTTTCTAAGTAATTTATAAACTCTTTTTGTTGATTAATTAATTTTGTATTTTCTTCATATAATAATTCTCCAGTCAAAGTACCAACTTTTTCGTATTTTTTTTCAAGTTGCATCTTTAACTCTCTATTTTCTCTTTCTTTTTCCATTAGCAAATTAATAAATTGAACTCTGCCACAATCTTTAGTCTTTTCGTAAAGTTCATCAAATAGTAATTCATTATCGTCTAACATTTATTCCACCTCTTTTAATATATTTAAAACTCTCTCTTCTCTTGCTATTGAAACGTTACAAATATCGAATATTCCTTGACTATCATTTTTGCAAAAAGTTATTCCTTTTTCTAGAATTTTTATTGCTTTATCAATTGCTTCTTTTTGTTCTTCAACTTCATTTAACAAACACTCTATATCTTTGCAATGTTCTATACAAAATTTATCAAAATCACTCATATCACACTTGCCGTTTTTATATTCGGTGTATATATCATCATTTTCTACATATTCTCTTAACCTTTCTTTAGCATCATTATTCATATCTACTTCTCCCTCTTGTTATATTTCCATTTATTAACACCTACTCCATAAATCTCACAAGCTTTCAAGAACATTTCTTTTTCTTTGTCATCTTTAAAGCCAACTAAAAAGTGTGGAGGTGTAGGTAAATACTCTTCTGTAGGTTTCCATATGTGCAAACAATGTTGATGCATATTTACATAATCTTCTTCTTTAGGATGATATTCAACACAAGCTTCGTCTTTATTCCAAAATATATCTTTCATACGACACATTTGGTCCCAACTAGGTGTTTTGCTAGGCATACTTACTGATAAGTGTTCCCAACCCATTTGATAGCTGAAAATAAAATTTAAATTCTTACCACTAATAACATCATAGTAATAGCCACCCATTCCAGCATTATCTGTTTCAGCTTCTATAAATAAATTCCTAGTTTTTCTAATTTCATCAATTGTTTTCATTACAAACCTCCAAATTAAATCTTTTCTTTTTTAAAACCAAAAGTTTCCAAACAATTAATTAACTCAACTTGATATTTTTTCAAGCACTCATCACATAAACACAAGGTTACACTATACCACTCATCTAAAATGTTTAATTCTATTTCTTCATATGGTTCACTATAATAGCCATCATAAATATCTTCTCTACTTTCAAATATTCTTTTATTACATTTATCACAGAAAAAAATATGAGTGTTAACTGTATTAGTTATTTCTTTTGGCTTTATTATTTCACCCATTGCAAATCTCCAAATCTCTAGCTTCACTTAAAGGAATACTACTACAATAATCATCTATTAAGTCTTCTTTAATAACCTCTATAACCCCTGACTGTATAAAAATATTAATTAGTACTATTATTAATATCACTGCTACAGTAATAGCAGAACTAAGTATTGCTACTCTCCAATTCTCCATTTTTAACCTCCTTATTCTGTGCAATATAACCTATTATTATATTGCATAAATCTAATTGCTATTTTTCCTTTATTCTATAAGTCTTAAATCTACATTTTCTTCTTAAAATACTTTTGATATTTTTTTAATGATTTTTTCATAGTCCTTACAAAGTTATAAGAAGCTATTCTTAATTCGTAAAAAGCATAATCATATGTACTTTTATATCTTTCTAAAATATCATTTATTTCATTAGAATCTAAGCCTATAAGCTCTAACTCTTCTTTTAATAGAATTAATGGATTATCTAGTTTCTTTAAATGATTATGTCTATATTTCATCTATACACTCTTTATTTAAGACCAGTATTGAGTCACAGTCCCAACCATATAAATCATGATATAACCTATGATCTTCGCTCATTAGAACTTCAATGGCATCATATTTCTTCTTTATTTTTTCAAAATCAATACATAAGAATTTATTACAAAACTCTTTAGGAACATCAGACTCAATAGGTAATGAATATAAATCATTATGAGATTTTATCGTAATCAATTTGCTATTAGCTTTTAATTTAAAGCGAAAACTATTTTCTTCTTTACACTCACAATAATCTTCATCCTTACACCAATTCTTCCAACCATATTTTGCATTAATATCAGATGCCCAAAGCCCTCCAATTGGTTTATTCCAACATACATTTTCAATTTCAACAAAAATATCAGGATCAAAGTATTTATGTCCATAATGTATATATATTTTACTCATCAACCCATGCATCCCCTGCATAAGAATTAAATATGTATGTTTCTATGAATAAACATATTTCTAGAACAATAGATATAATAATATCTAAAACATCTCCAAAAAATAAATAGTAAATTACCATACAAGTATTAGCCATTAAAATTGCTAATGCTATATACTTCATAATACTTAAAAAATATTTCATACTACTTATCCTCCTTTACTAATTTTGCTAATTCTTCTAGATCAACTACTCCACTTTTAAATAATTGCTCTATTCTTTGTAACTTATTTTCTCGTTTAGTTAAAAACTCATTTAATTTTTCTATCGAAGGGCTGTCTTCTAAAATCATCACTTCCGCATCAATTGCATCTGATATAATTGTTGCTATATCATAAGATAATCTCATAGCATATTTCTTTGACATTGATATTCTAGTCACCTCTGATTTTTTGCCTTCTTCTTCTGCTAATTCATATCCAGTCACAAATAAACTTCCTATTTTTAAAATACAAGTCATTTTTCTTCCTCCTTCTAAAACTTAATATTTCTTATTTTTAGTTCTTTTTCTTTATTAGTTAACTTTGTATATATTCTTGTTGTTTCTAATGAATTATGCCCTAATATGTCTGCTAGTCCAGCTATATCATTTGGATAAGTCTCTAAGTAACACTTTGCAAAATAATGTCTAAAAGCATGTGGATGCACTGCATTTTTGCTTATTCTTGCTCTTCCTGCCATTTTCTTTAATCTTCTCCAAATAGTGGAATTAGCATAAGCTTTACCAGTCTTAGGATTAAATATAATTAATCCCTTTTTAATTTTTCTATCTCTACAATATTTTCTTATTTCTCTTAATAAATCTAATTTTACAGGTATTTCTCTTACTTTACCTTTCTTTTTTATTTTCATAGTTTTATCTAAATCTTCTATTTTAAAAAAAACTAACTCTGAGATACGAATACCTGTTTCTGCTAATATTCTTAAAATAATGTAATTATCATATTCTTCATACTTTCTAGCTGTTCTTAGTAGTCTATGATAATCTGTTTTACTCAAAGAATATTCAACTGAAAATTTAGTTTGTTGTTTTATTATTTTTACACATAAATTTTCATTGCCAATAAATTTAAAAAATTTATTAAGGACAACTAAATAGTTGTTAGTTGTATTAGGCATATATTCATCAACAACATCTAGTTTATTTTTAAATTCAATTACTGTTTCTTTATTTAATTCTTTATCTTTAGAAAATTCTATAAAAGCTCTTATGTTAGTTTTATATTTTTTTATTGTTTTATCAGCTTTCTCATCTTCTTTTAAACTTATAATAAACTCTTCTAATTTAGTTTCTAAATTCATTATTATTCTCCTTTCAGTATAGCAATGCCAAACCCAGTAAGAACAAACTCGCATTACTATTACTACTAGCAATAAAAGTTTTAAGGAGTTTTATGAAAGATAAATAACAGAAAGGGATGGTACTGTAGTCTTACTTTTTACGTATATTCTAATTGTTATATTTATCTAAAATTGCTTTTTCAATAGCTTTTCTTAATTCAGATACTATCGGATGCACATAATCGTGATAAGCTTCATTCTTATCTTTATAACTTGGAAAAGCAATAAATAGTCTTTCTTTCCCTTCAATTAATCTAATATTATGAATTGCTAAACTATCATCCAAAATAATAGTTGCATATGCTTTAACAGCTCCGTTTTCTTCTACTTTCTTTAAATTTACATTTGTTACTTTCATTATTTATTCTTCCTTTCTTCTCTTCTTAAATAATCTTTAACTTTCTTTTTACTTGATAATACTTTAGTTTTTTCATTAAGCTGAATCACTGATGCTTGTAATTTGCTTTTCTCTTGATTAATTTTTTCTAAATCTTGTTTTAATTTAATGTTTTCATCAATTGAGTTTTTACAATTTTTAACTAATTTATCTTTAGTTTCAGTTAATAATTTATTTTCATTTTCTAAAGCTTTTATTTTATTTTTTAACTTTTCGTTCTCTTTTGTTAAGCCTCCAACAGAACCGTTTGCTTTTCTTAAATTATCTTTAAGTTGTTTTACTTTATTTAATAATTTTAATTTTTCATTAGAAATAGTTTCAGATGCCTCTTGCATTGTTTCTTTTACTCTTCTTTCATTCATCAGCTCTTGTTGTTTTTTATCTAATCTTTTGCTTAAATCAAAGACTCTACGTTCATATGTCTCCAATTCATCCATAATTGCTTCATACCTTTTTCTACTCAATAACTTCATATAATTTCAACCTCCTTATTATTTAGTTTTAAGAGCAAATTAGTTGCTAGTTCTTCCAATTGTTTATTCTTAAGTTTTTCTTTTTTTAATTCTTCATGTAATTTTATATTTTCTAAAGCAGTATCCGTATTTGAAAATACTAATTTAACTAATTCTATAGGTAATCTTACAGAATTTTTAGTCATATAAACGTTATAAGTATTACCTGTTATTTCTTCTAACCTACTAACCCTTTTTTCTAATTCTTTCAATTCTTTTTCCACTTCTTATTCCTTTCTCCAATTATTTGGTTCATTATAAATTTTATTGGTTCCTTTAACATCAAATCTTTGAGTTTGTTGATTATACTCAAGAGTTAGAATCCCAGTTTGACCATTTCTATTTTTACCAATTATTACCTCTATTTCTTCTACTTTCATTTCAATTCCTTTGTAATAATTTTCATTATGTAGCATTAAAACTGTTGTAGCAGATTGCTCTAATTCTCCAGTTTCTTTAAGATCACTAATTTTAGGTCTCTTATCTTTTGTGTTTTCAGAATTTCTATTAATCTGAGCGACTAGAAAGATAGTACAGTCATAATCTAATGATATTTGTCTTAATTCTTTAACAATAGCAGTTGTCTTCTCATATAGAGATTTAGTCTTATCGTTACTTCCTATTAATCCTACATAGTCAATAAAAGCCAATGTATGCCCTTGTTTACTTTCTTCAATAATTCTCTTTCTAATGCTAGAAATAGTTTGACTTCTACTAATGACCTTGATATTTTTATTAGCAATGGCTTTACTACCTTTAATCAACTGTTCTCTCTGATACTCAGTTGCAGGATTACCATGATAACTGATACGAATTTTGGTATTTATTCCTACTAATCGTTGATATACTTGCTTATCGCTCATTTCCATGTTGAATAAAATACAATTATATCTATCTGCTAAATCTTCCATTAAGTTCAAAACAAAACCTGTCTTACCTATACCCGGTCTAGCTGCAACCACAACTAGATCATGCTCTTGTATATTTGCATATTTAGATAACTTTTCAAATCTAAAATTAATCCCTTTATTTTTAGAATTTATTATCTTAAATACTTCTTCTCCAGTTAATTTATTAGCAGACGTTTTAATACTTAAAGCTTCATACTTATGAATAGATGTTAATAGCTCTTCTTGTGATATTTGATTATTTTTAAACTTATCAATAGCACTTAAAATTAAATCGTTTACATATCTTTCAAATAGTAATTCCTGATAGTAATCAAACCTATTACCAAATGAATTTGTCATAATATTAACCATTTTTGTAATTATTACTTCTTGATTAAATCGTTGATCAAATAAATGCTTATATTTCTCTCCTAAAGCGATTAAATCTATGTTTCTGATATCTTGATATTGCTGTTTTAGAAGTTTAACTATAAAACGATTATCTTGGTTTTTAAAACAGTCATCTGGAATAACTAATTTACCAATATTTTCAGGATGCAATATTAAGCAACCTATTACTTCATCTTCTAAATCTAGCATTATTCTAGCCTCCGATAATGATATCCTTTATTATCTTCACTTTGTTGTTCTTTACGTTTCTTTAAGTGCTTTTTAATAGAATTAACATCTTTTAAATTAGCTTTCTCCCACTCATAAAGAATTTTATCAGTATATTTAACATTATAAACTTGATTAAGAACTGTTTCTTTAATAGCCAGTTTTATGATTTCAGGATTATATTCCCATGAATTAATAAATTCAACTTCAGATGAAGATAATGTTCTTCCAAATTCTTTTTCTGCAAATTCTAATACATTAACATTAACATTAACATTAGCATTTACATTTACATTATCATTTACATTTACATTAGGTTTTTTATTTTTTAACCTATGGTTTTTATTTTCAAAACCACTGGTTTTTTTATAGTTTTCTTCTTCTGAAACTATAGTTTCTTCATAGTTATTAGATACGTTTTCATCATCCTTTTTAGATGGTCTTCCACCCTTTTTACCATCCTTTTTTCTCTTAGTATTAGCATCTAATTGAGGCTTAACTAGCTTGAACATTCTTGTTAATTCTTTAGATAATTCATTAGGTGGTTTACCATCTAATGAATAGTTAATAATCGCCTCATAGAAAGCTAATCTATCTTTATCATCCATATCTTCAACCGAATCCCTGAAACTGTCATAAAAAACAAAACTATTTTGTACCATAAGTCCTCCCTGCTCGATTAATTTGCATTTATCTTACTTATCTTTTTTAAATAAGAAATATTTATACGATAGTAATCAACTACCCTTTCCATTGGAACTAAGTTACTAGGTAGTTCAAAACCTTCTTCTTTTATTTGCTTCCTCAGTTCATTAAAATCATTCCTTGCATATTCCATACATTTACCACTAATCTTTTGCATATCACTTCTTGTAGCCCATTGTTTATTTATTACTTCTAAAAGTTCAGAGGCATTAAGTTGTTTAAATTTAGACATACTACTTACCACCTCTTAGCATATAGTTTCTAACTTCATAATAACTACAGATAGAACCTTTATCTTGATCACACATATTTGCATACTTAATAAAGTCATCACTTTTATTAAATAATAAATGAGTTAAAATAAAGACAATAGAAATTAAAACAATTACTACTATCAAAATCTTAACCCACTTTCTTAATCTTAATTTTTTCATAATATCAAATCCCTTCTTAGTCTTGACCGACTCTTTATATTTTTTTATATTTGATTTCCTAATCATTTACTGATATACTTTAGTTGCCCTTATGGGCGGAAAAAGAGGTGTTTCTAATGTTAGAAACATTTTTGTCCTTGCCCTGCCTAGATGCCTAACTATTAAGGATTACCATGTCCAATAATAGTTATAAGGGCTACCATACCTGTAGGTCTTAACAGCTATGGGGCAAGTTAAGTTCTAATAGAGAAAGATAACTCGTAAATGTTAAGTAATAGCAACTAGATGCTGGTAATGTCTGGGGTATCTATCAGAAGTGTGAGACCAATGATAAATACTGCTATTAATCTAGTATTAAACTCTTGAATAGCTAAGTATTACCAGTGCTTTTCTATTCTCGTATTGCTTGAAATCATTATTGCTGGCTGGCGATTTTGATTTCTTTTAATTTGTTTAAATCCAAATCAAATACTATTGCTATTTTTACTAATTCATCTGCTGTTAATTTTCTCTTATTGTTTAGAACTAAGCTTATCTTACTCTGACTTATACCTGTTTTTTTCTCTATCTCATACTGAGATATACTTTTATTTTCAAAATATTTTTTTAAATAATTAGTTATCATTTGAACTCCTATTTATTCTCTTTTTCATATTCAAGAATAATTTTTAGTAACTCTACTTTATCTTTTCCAGTTAATACTTTCATCTTATCAATTAAATCTTTAATCAATACTTCTTTTAATTCTTCCATTTATAACTCCTCCTTTCTTCTCCTTGACCGACTTTTTTACTCCTTTATATGAGTATTCTCATATATTGATTTAAAAAAAATATATAAATCTGTATTATACGCATCTTTTAAGATTTTCTCTAATGTACATACTTTAATTTTTATTTTATTGTTTTCGTATTCTGATAAGGTTTGAGCATATATACCAGTTTTTTCTTCAACTTCTTTCAAGCTCAAATTATTTCTACTTCTAATAGCTCTTAATTCATTACCTATGAAATTTGAATACATATATTTTTCCCTCCTATCTAATTTCATTTTATATGAGTATTCTCATAATGTCAATAGCAAATATGAGTATTTTCATTTTTTTATTGTATTTTACATTAGTTTGGGTTATACTTTAATTAAGAAAAGGAGAAAAATATGAGTTATTTTAATAGTAATCTTCCCTTCATAAGAAAGAAAAAAGGGATTTCTCAAACCGAGTTAGCTGAAAAAATAGGTGTAGATCAATCAACTATTTCTCTTTGGGAAAAAGGAATGGATACTACAGTAGATAATGCAATTAAGGTTGCCGAAGTACTAAATGTATCTATACCAGAATTTTTAGGTAAAGATTTAAGATTTGACAATGCCAATATAATAGACGTGAATTCTGACATAGTCAAAATACCTGTATATGGCACTATTAAAGCTGGAATACCTATAGAAAGCCAAACTGATATTATTGATTATGTAGATATACCTAAAAGTTGGACTAAAGGTGATAAAAAGTTTTATGGTCTTAAAATTAGTGGAGATTCTATGTTTCCTAAGTATCAAGATAAAGATATAGTTATTTTTGAAAAAACTGATGATACTACATTATATAATGGCAAAGATTGTGCCGTTATGATAAATGGAACTGAATCAACATTTAAAAAAGTTTTAATTAACGACCAAGGAATTGTATTACAAGCCTATAATATGGCTTATGGAATTAAAATGTTTTCTAAAGAAGACGTTATAAATAAGCCTATTAAAATTGTAGGTATTGCTCGTGAAAAGAGGACTAAAATTGATTAGGAGGAATTATGAAAAATGATAATGTTGTTATTAATAAGAAGAAATTTATTATAATAGTTGCTATAAGTATAATTATATTAGCATCTGTAATTACTACTTGTATTGTTTTACTTAACAATTCCAATAGTAAGATAGATAATTCAAGTTTGACAGATGAAGAAGTAATAGAATATCTAGAATCATTAGGATATAAATACGATAAAACAATGTATTCTACTCTTTTTAGAACAACTTATGTTTCAATAACAAGTGAAAGCCCAGATATTAGAATACAAAAAATAGAAGATAATTATACAGGAACTAGATATACATTTAAAAATGAGGCTTACAACGACTCACATGCTGATATTTTAAATATTGATGAGAATGATAGTGAAGAACAAATACAATATTCAGCTTATAAGAAATGGTTAAATGAAGTAAATTTAAGTGATGAACAAATTATTTCTTCAATTAAATTCTATGATGAAAATAATGAAGCTAATTTTATAGATACAAGCCAATATTTAGAATAAAATAAAAAAGCCTCGTGCGGGAACACGAGACAGTGAAAAATCACAAAAAAGTCGGTCAAGACTAAGAAACAAAATACCAATAGAATTGATATAATGCTTTTGGATTTTTCTATTACATTATATCAATTCTGATATTAAAAATCAATAGAAAGAGATGATATAATGCCAGTTTATAGAGAAAAAAATAAAAAGAAATGGACTAAAGATGGAAGATCATATTACTTTAGATGCTACTATACAGATATGTATGGTAATAGAAAACAAAAAGAAAGTAAATTATATAAATTAAGTAGTGAAGCGAAAGAAGCTGAAAGAGAATTTTTAAATAATGTTGAAAAGAAAGATATAACAGATACTAATATATCATTTGAGTCAGTTTTTTATGAGTGGCTATCTATAAAAGAAAGAGCCGTTAAATGTACTACTTATTATCGTTTAAAACAAAATTTAACAAAACATATATTAAATTTTTTCAGTAAATATAAATTACACTCAATAAAAATGGATACAATTAATAGTTGGTACTCATATTTAGAAAATGCTAATATCGGTGAAAAGTATCAGAACTCATTAATTGGCTATTTAAAAGAAGTTTTGACATATGCTAAGGACAATTATGACTTTGATATAAAAATCGTTTCTAGAATACAAAAAAAGCGTATTTCAAAGGATGTTACAAAAGTTAATGATGCTCTATGGAATTTTTGGACAGATAAAGAATTTGATATATTCATAAAGTGTGTTGATGACCCTTTCTATTACATAATTTTTAATTTTCTTTATTATACAGGTCTTAGAATGGGAGAGCTAATTGCTTTAACTTGGAATAACGTAAATTTAGAAAGAAAAGAAATATATATAAAAGACAATTTTACAAACAAAGTAGAAGGACAGGTGTTTGCAATAGTGGATCCTAAATCCGATAATTCAATTCGTATTGTTGATTTAGACGATGACACTGTTGCAATGTTATCTAAACATTATGAACACGAAAAAAAATTATATAATTTTTCAAATGAGTGGTTTGTTTTTGGTAATGTTAAATATGTAGCACCTACCACATTTGCAAACCATCTTGATAAATATATTGAACAGGCAAAAAAAGAACATACTAATTTTAAACGAATAACACCTCATGGTTTTAGACATTCGCATGCATCGCTATTAATTAATTTAGGATGTGATAGTCGTGAAGTTGCTGCGAGATTAGGAGATACTGTTGAAGTTATAGAAAGTACATATTATCATATGTTTCCTGATAAGAAAAAACATACCATAGATGTATTAAATAACTTTAAAAAAAGAGGTAAATGAGGGGTAAATAAAAAATATAATAATAAAACCCTTATAAAATAAGGGTTAAAATCTAACTGGTGGCTCCAGCGGGAATCGAACCAGCGACACAAGGATTTTCAGTCCTTTGCTCTACCGACTGAGCTATGAAGCCAAAAATAAAAAATGGCGGTTCCGACGGGGCTCGAACCCGCGATCTTCTGCGTGACAGGCAGACGTGTTAACCAGCTGCACCACGGAACCATGGTTGCGGGGAAAGGACTTGAACCTTCGACCTTCGGGTTATGAGCCCGACGAGCTACCAACTGCTCCACCCCGCGATATAAAATTCTAAATGGCGGAGGAAAAGGGATTCGAACCCCTGCGCCGCTTGCGCGACCTCCCGGTTTTCAAGACCGGTCCCTTCAACCAGACTTGGGTATTCCTCCAAAATAGATGGTGCCTAAGGTCGGACTTGAACCGACACGAGGGGTGAACCTCCCAGGATTTTAAGTCCTGTGCGTCTACCAATTTCGCCACTCAGGCACATATAAATGGTGACCCGCATGAGATTCGAACTCATGACCCTTTGATTAAAAGTCAAATGCTCTACCGACTGAGCTAGCGGATCATACTACTAATTAGATGGTTGCCTCGGTTAGATTCGAACTAACGCATGTCAGAGTCAAAGTCTGATGCCTTACCACTTGGCTACGAGGCAATAACAAATGAGTATAAACTATGGTGGAGAGAGATGGATTCGAACCATCGAACCCGAAGGAACAGATTTACAGTCTGTCGCGTTTAGCCACTTCGCTATCTCTCCGACATAATAAAATGGTGCCGAAAACAGGAATCGAACCCGTAACCTACTGATTACAAATCAGTTGCTCTACCAATTGAGCTATTTCGGCAACATATAATAAATGGTGGGCGATATAGGACTCGAACCTATGACCCCTTGCTTGTAAGGCAAGTGCTCTAACCAACTGAGCTAATCGCCCAAAAACCGTTTGACATGATTAAATATACCAGTTAATTATGAGATTGTCAATAATTTTTGCAGATTTTTTCATTTTTTTAAACTTTCTAGTTCTTTTCTTACCCAATAGTCAAGATGTAAGGCCAAATTTTTAAAACCACTTTCTGTTTCTTTTATTCTGCTGCCATGCTTTTTAGTTATTCTATAATCAACATTTTTAATGCTTAACTTATACATATTATCACTACTCTTACTGACGATTCTTACTCTTATCAGTTCATTAGCAGTAGCATATTTATTTAAATCTTCTATATAGTGATTACCAATTTCTGATATATGAATAAGTCCACTGTTATTATTATCTAATTTTACAAAAATACCATAATCTTTTATACCTGTAACAGTTCCAACAACTATGGAACCTTCTTTATATTCTTTTACCATACACTTAACCTCTAGGTGTATTATAGCAAAAAAAGGCTTTCGTTACAACCTTTACAATATTTATAAAAATGTCTATAATTATGATATTGAAAGGAACAAGTGATTTAAATGGAAAATGTAGAAGATAAAATTAAGAGTATTATTGATGAATTAAAGCCTTTTTTAATTAGTGATGGTGGGGCTTTAGAATATATTAAATTTGAAGATGGTATTGTCTATGTTAAATTAGGTGGAGCCTGTCAAGATTGTGCTTTCTTAGACGTTACTTTAAAAGATGGTATTGAACAGATGATTATGAATGAAGTACCTGAAGTTAAAGAAGTAAGAAATGTTAATTAGCTTCTAACCAGTCTATTTTTAGAATAGGCTTTTTTTTATTTATAAAATTATAAATATATCTTAAAAACTTTTCATATTCATCTGTTCTCTTTAATACATTGATAATCTCTTTTTCTTTTAGAGTCTCATTTATTATCTTCTCATAGATATCAAAGTATTGACTTGGAAAAAGAAGTCTTGCTATTAATAAGCCATATTGATAAGTACTATAATTTAGATTAGTTAAAAACTCATCTAGAAAATCATATGTATAATCATCTGTTATAAAGAGATATTTAAGATATTCGGCACTATCTCTTGCTTTATTATCTATAACGATGTTTAAAGGGTTATAGAAGCTTAAATTAGAGAGATTTACTCTTCTTCTTGATAAGACTAAAGTGTCATTAAATTCTTTGGTTAGATAGCTGTTAGTAGCATTAAAATAGCTTATAGCATTTTCTCCTAGACCTATAAAATAATCTAGAGTCTGATAGAGGATTTTATATTTTATTTTTATATAGTCTTTTTGATATTCAAAATAATCTATCTTACTACTCCAAAGATTATTCCAACTACTATGATTTAATAGTTTTAGATTAGATGCCTCTTTTGGACAATATGTTGGATTATAGATGTCATTAATATTAAATCTGTTATTTTTAGGTGCTCTTAAAAGAATATAATAGTGATTATTTATTATACTTAAAGCTTCTTTATTTACATTAAAGATAATCATCATAAAACTATTATTATAAACATTTCTAAGAAGTATGATTAATTCATTTATATATTCTAATGGCCTATTTACTTTATATAGATAATAGATGTAATTATCAAGATAAAAGTAATAATAATTATCTTTTTTAATTATTTTTTCTGGGGTAAGTCCATAGTAATAAAAAAGAGTATTCTTCATATCTAAAACCTCAGTAAAGTATATGAAAAAAAACAAAAAAAAGAACGTATTACATTCTACGTCCTCCAGCACCACCATATTGACCATCATCATCAGGAGTTTTGCCTTTTATATATTTGTTAATTTCTTCTTGCATTGCTCTATATTTTTCTAGATTTGCAGCATTTTGTTTTTCAATTTCATCTATTTTTTCATCATATCCACTAATTTCACTATTTAGTTCTGATTTTCTATCATTAAGTGTAGTTTCTTCTGAACTTAATTTAGCTTCTTCTTCATCAAGACGTTTTAATTCTTCTAACTGTTTAGCCATACTTGCCATATCTGCAGCATCTTGTTCACTTTTTCTAGTTGCTTCAGCTAATCTTTCTTTCTTATCTTTAGCAGTTTGCTCTAATGTACCTACTTCAGTTCTTAGATTACTAACTTTTCTACTTCTTTCATTTAGTCCTTCTTGACGGCTAGTTAAAATTTGTTTGAAAGAAGTATCACCACCAAAATCTACACCTTGGTTATTATGTACTTTTCCTAAAGTTGTATATTTTCTTTCTGTTTCACTATCATTTTGATTTTGAGTAAGATTTGGTATATTATATTCTGATGTTGTTGGTTGGTCTTGACCAAAGATAGATTCATTGTTTTCAGCTGGTGTTCTAACTTCTTCATCTTTATCATCAGTAGTTGGTTGAGTAGTCCACTCACCCATTTCCCCACTAATAGGTGGAACATCAAAATCGATTGTAGGACTAATAGATGGATTATCTTTTCTTGATTCAACTGGTTTTTCAACGTCTGGTATTAATATTTTCTGTTCTTCGTTATTTAAAAGGTCTAGTGCATCATCTACACCAATACGGTTAGTAATCACGTTATCAACTTTTTCTTTAGTTTCTTTTGCAATATTATTAATTTTACTATCAATATTTTCAACGTTGATATCATTAGTATCTTCTCTTTCCATCATCGCACGATTTACTTCTTCTTTAATAGCTTCACTATCTACATTTGTAAACACATTATCGGTATCTTGAGCATCCATTAATACATTTTGAGCCTTTTCAAATTCTTTATCAATATCTATTTTTTCTCCTTCTATTTTTATAGAACCATTTTCTGCTAATTGTTTTAAGTTTTCTTCTGGTAATTTTAAAGCTTTCTTTGCTATTTCCATGAATCTTGTTCGTGAATCTGAAAACTGTTCAAATACATCCTTAAGATTATTTATTTGCTTACTAAGTTCAACTAATTTCTTCTTTGTTTCTATTTTTTCTTTAAAGCTTAAATTATTATTTTCTAGTTTTTGTTCTAATTTGGCTTGTTTATCTTCTTGAGCTTTTATCTCTTCTTGCATAAAAGCTTCTTGTACTTCCAGGATAACAGCATAAGAAGTTATTTTTAATTTAATCTTATTAGAATCACCACTTAAAACATTACCGTCAACTCGTTTAATATCAAATTCTTCATTATGTAGTTTTTCTTCACTCATGTCATTCGCCTCCAACTAATTATTACTATCTATTAGTCTTTTTTTGATAGTTTTCTTAATACGTCTTTTACTCTATTCCATTCATCCTCATCATCAATACCATATAATTTAGGAGTATCTCCACTTCTATCTACTTGAGATACATAAACTGTTACATTACCATTTTCATCTTTTTCATTTTTTGTATAAACAACATATTCTTTCTTTGTATCTTTGAATTCAAAGGCAATAACAACTTCTACTTCATCGATAGAACCGTCTTCACCTATGATTGATAAGGTCATTTTCTTCTTTTCGTTCATCCTTTTTTCCTCCCTTTTCTATTCTATAAACCATTTTAACATAAAAAAAAAGAAATAAAAAGCCCCTTTTTTACATATTTTTACTATTTTTAGGATTTTTTTCTTTTTTTAAGAGAAAAGTTTTCGCTCCAGGGGAACAATATTCTTTGATGTAATCCTCTAAATATTTAATGTCATTTAGCTTTTTTGCCTTTTTATTACTACTATCATAGAAGCCTTTAAGTCTTATTTTTCCATAAGAATAGTCTCCTAAAACATAATCATAATCTTGAAAATAATCTGTAAAAAGAGAATTTACTTCTTCATAATCAAAGTTTTCTTTTCCTTTTGTTACTTTATAATTATTAGATAATAATTTATACATTCCTACCACCTATATAATTGTAACACATTATTTAATTTTGGTGGCAAAAACTTGGGATGATGCAGAAAATGCTCCATTGTAGTAGTTAGGGACACTTCCTTGAATTAGTTGGGTTGTAAGATTTACTTTGGTAGTAATAGGTATACTTTCTGTAGAATGAGGCATGGTTATTTTTTCTTTGATAGTTACTTCTATTCCTACTTCGATTAAAGCATTATTAAAGCCATACTCTTTAACATCAGTTACAATGTTACTTGATACGGTTCCAATAAATGAAAATCTAATAGGAATACTGGTTGTTAGATTAACAATTAAGCCATTATGAAATAAGGAACCTATTGGAATATCACAAACTACACCATCATCTAGAAAAGTTAGTCTTGTTCCTTTTAAGGAGTCTGATAATTCTATATCAGTCGTATCTCCTTTTTCAATAGCACTTAATCGTTTCATGGCTTTATCATTAATATCTTTTAACAAGCGATTAGTTACTTTTGTATCAAAGTTAATTAGTTCAATATTACCATCGTTATCTCTACTTATTTCAAATAAGTCTTCATTAAAATAATCATCATCAATATTAACAACATCATTTAATATTACATTAGCGATTCTTTCTGTTTCACTAGTAGCATATTTAACAATAACTTGTTCTAAACCTTTGCCTGCAAGGGATGTAAGATATAAAGCGGTAAAAAAAGATAGTATTAAGAGACTAATAAAGATATATATTTTCTTTTTGTTCATAGTTAATTACCTAATCTTACTAGTATTACATCTTCACCAATTCTCTCAATACTTTGCCACTTAATCTCAGTATCTTCACCTTTACCAAAAGAGATAAATTTACCTTTAGGTTCTACTATTAAACTAATAATAGCACCATTTCTCTCATCTACTTTAACATCTATAATATTACCTATGTTTCTTCCATCTATAACATTAACAATATCTTTACTTTGTAAATCAGAAAGTCTCATAATATCACTGCCCTACTACTTAAAAATATGTCTTTTTTTACTAATTATTCTTATCTTAGAGTTTTCTTTAACTGCTTTATAGCATTTTTTTCTAGTCTTGATACTTGAGCTTGGCTAATATCCATATCTCTTGCTATTTCCATTTGAGTTTTACCTATTATATAACGTTCATTTAATATTATCTGTTCTCTATCGCTTAGTGATGAGACGGCATCGCTTGTGGCTAGTTTTTCTTCAATAACAGAGCCAGTTTTCTTTTTATCTTCTATTTGGTCATAGACATAAATAGTGTCACCGCCATCATTATAGATAGGTTCAAACATCGATACTGGGTCTTTTAGGGACTCTAGAGCAAAGACAATATCATAGATAGTTGTGTTTAAAGATGAAGCTAGGTCTTCTATAGATATTTCTTCGCCTTTTTCCATAAAATATTCTTCTTTTAGTTTTAAGGCTTTGTAAGCTAAATCTCTTGTTGAACGGCTTACTCTGATACTATTGTTATCTCTTAAGTATCTTTTTACTTCGCCTAGAATCATAGGTACAGCATAAGTTGAAAACTTTACTTCATGAGCTAGGTCAAAGTTATCTATCGCTTTAACAAGACCAATACATCCTACTTGAAATAAATCATCTAAATTTTCATTTCGGGTGTTTACTTTCCTTAAAATACTTAAAACTAGTTTTAAATTGCCACTAATAAGGTCATTTCTAGCGAATTTATCACCTTCATGCATTTTTTTAAATAGTTCTGTCATCTCTTCTGTTGTTAATACTTTTAATTCCGAAGTTTTTACTCCACTTATTACGACTTTATTATTTGCCATTTAATCATCTCCTAAATTAGTAATGATTAAATGTTTAATTTTTTATGCAATATTTTTTTGTAGACCTAAGAGGTTGTTTAGTATGAAAAAGAAAAAAAGTATCATATTAAGTGTAGATGTGGGTGATGATATTGATAGAACTTAAGAAAACTTTTGGTAAAAATGTTAGGTATTATAGGTTTAAGAAAAAATATACACAGGCAAAGTTAGCTGAACTTTTGGATGTTTCTACTAATTATGTCAGTAGAATGGAACGAGGGCAGCATTCGGCTAGTTTTGATGTTATTGAAGAGTTATCTAAAATATTAGATGTTGAACCATATAAGTTTTTCTTAAAATCTAAAGATACAGAGTTGCCTCTACGTGTTGATATGAAGAAAAAAGGCAATTAGAGTTAATCTAATCGCCTAAAGGTTACTTGAGCTTACTTACCCTAAGCTCTTTTTTTTAATGCTTTTATACCAAAGCCTACTAGTGTTAGTGATGTTACTAACATACCAACAGTTAAAATAATACTATCAGAAGTTTCTGGATTTTGTTCTTCTACAGTATTTTCACTATCAGGTGTTGTAACTTCTTCACTAGGTTCAGTTGGTTCTACTGGCTCTACAGGAATTTCTTCAGATGGCTTTTCTGGTAGAGTTGTATAAACATTTATACCATTTGCAGCAGTTATACTACAAAACCACATATAACCTGCACTTACAGCAGTTGTTTCTCCCATATCAATTTTTGTAGTTGAAGCGATTACTTCATCCCATTTTAATATAGAAAATTGAAGATAAGTTTTACCATCTTCTAAAGTAGCAGTATATCTGTAAGTATATACTCCATCTTCTGAGATAGTATAACTAAAATCAGGGTCTAGACCAACAGTTACAAGATAACCATCATTAACCTTTTGAGTGTCTACAAGTAATTCTGTAACATAACTATCACTTGCATCATTTAATGACATAGTTAAGCCAAATAATTCTCCATTAGCCATACTATCTTTATTTAACTCGATATATACATCTTCTGTAATACCATCTGCTAATTTAGCTTCACTTTTCATACTATATGGTCCTAAAAACATACCTTCTGTTGCAGTATCACTACCCTTTATATTAGTAATATTATCATCAACTGCAGTTACACTACCATAATCACCATTTTCTGTTTCCCAATCTTTTAAAGTCCACTCTGTTTGAGCAGAAACATTTAAAAATGGAACGAAAGCAAATAGTCCAACCATAGCCATTCCTAATACTTTTTTAACACTTCTCACCTCTTATCCCTCCTTTCCTCAAGATAAGCCCTAATTTTAAACAAGCCTACCCTTCATATAAAATATACTTGATAATAATGATAAAGTCAATATTTTTCTAAACTTTTTAGGTTTATAAAATGTGTAAAGAAAAAGACCTAGTAACGGTCTAAAAAGGAAGTAACTTTACCATCATCTTGATAACTTATAAGGGTTTCTAGATTAACTTTCTCAGTGCTTTTGAAGATATTATTATCAATAACATCACTTTTTTCTCTAAGCTCCTTAAGTAGTTTTTTAATTTCTAGACGTTTTGAATTACTTTCAGCGCCTTTATTTTCTGTAAATTTACAAGCACAGTTTATAAAGGTGTACTCATTATATTGCCAGAATTTCTTAATAGATTCTTCTCTTACTAGATAAAGAGGTCTAATAAGTTCCATACCAGGAAAGTTGGTGCTATGTAATTTAGGTAACATAGTTTTAAATTCTCCTCCATAAAACATTGATAGAAGAATAGTTTCAATTACATCGTCAAAATGATGTCCTAAGGCAATTTTATTACATCCTAAGTCTTTAGCAGTCTTATAAAGAAAACCTCTTCGCATTCTTGCACACATATAACAAGGATGGTCTTTATCTAGCTTGTTAGCAACTTCAAAGATATCAGAGTTAAATATTTTATAGTCAATTTCTAAGGCTTCTAAATTATCTTTTATTACTTTTAAAGTTTCTTCTTTGTATCCGGGGTTCATAACGATATATGATAGTTTAAAGTTAGTCTTGCCATGCTTCTGTAACTCTTCTAGACATTTGGCAAGTAAGACGGAGTCTTTCCCTCCAGAGATACAAACAGCGATATGGTCATTTTCATTTACAAGAGAATAATCTCTAATCGCTTTCATAAACTTACGCCAGATATCTTTACGATATTTCGTTATAAGACTATGTTCTACTTGGTCTTTACTTTTCATTTTTAAACACCTTCTTAAATGATGTAGGGACACTACTTTCAAAAGTATAAGTTTTATTATTAAGAGGATTAGTTATAATTAATTTACTAGCATGTAAATATAGTCTATTAGATTTATTGCCGCCATACTTTTTATCTCCTACTATAGGACTTCCTAAATGATTTAAGACTACTCTTATCTGATTACGTCTTCCTGTTTTGATATTAACTTTAACAAGAGAATCTTTATTGTTCTTATTAATTGTCTTGATGGAAGTAATAGCAAGCTTACCTTCTTTTTTGTTAGTAACAATAACTTTGTCTGGTCCTACTTCTTTTAGATAACAAGTATAGTCATCTATATCTTTTACATTACCTGTTACTAAAGCGATATATTCCCTTGTTTTTACATATTTATCCCAATTATTTTGTAGAAGATTTTTTAAAGTATTATCTTTTACAAAGACTAATACTCCTGATGTATCTTTATCAAGACGATGTAAGACAAAGATTTTATCAGACTTCTTTCTATTTTTAATAAATTCTCTAACATAGTGATAGGCGGTCTTTTCTTTTTCTTTAGTAGTACTTATTGATAAAAGTCCGGCAGGTTTATTTATTACAAAGAAATATTCATCTTCATAAATGATATCAAGATTACTTTTCTTATGAGTTTTATTAGTCTTACTAAGTTCAATAACATCATTTTTCTTAACAATTGTATTATACTTGGTTACAACTTTACCATTAACTAGAACTCCCCCATCTTTTAGATAATTCTTTATCTTTTTCTTACTTAAGTCCTTAAATAAAATAAATAATGTATCTAATAGTTCTCCTTTTTCTTTAACAGTGCCTTTCATTAATACCACACTTCCCTTCAAAATACGGTTTTATTTTATCAGATAAAAAGAAAAAAGTCTATCACTAGACTTTAATCAAATAAGTTATTGAATTTATATTTAAAGACACGATAAGCATATTTCTTAGAGTTGTAATTAAACTGTCTTATTAAATTGCCATCATTATCATATTCACCAAATGAGTTATCTTTACCACTACCTACAACGATATTACCATCATCATCTAATATTTCAACATCACTTACTATGCTTGAGTAAGGTATTTCAAAACTCTTAACTAATTCATAAGTCTTATCATTTTCATTAACTTTATATTGATAGAAGTATGATGTTTCTCCTTCATTATAAGTACCAGTACCAGGATAATTAGACCAATCAAAGTTAGGTCTTGTTCTAGCACCTTGGTAATTGTTGTTAAACATATATAAGTAATATTCTCCATCTTCTAAGTCGTCATCTGTATAGTAAGTAATACTATGTTGTCCTGCTTGAGAAACAAAGTCACCTACTTTTTCATATAATAAATCACCATACGAAGTATCTTCTGTAACAGATTCATCTGTTAATAAGTATTTAACACTAGGGTCAGTATAAGCATTACTAATATAGATTATAGTACTTAACTCTCTTGAACTTAAGACAATATCATTATCACCTATTAAAGATAAACTATTCATATGAATCCAGTCTAACTCATAGCCACCATAAGTATTTTTACCTTCTGGTTTAACTGCATTTAAGTAAAACTCTGGTAATAAGTCTTTCATATCAAGTATCTTCTTAACTTTACCTGTATCAAGGTCAAGGGTAATAACGATATCTTCAATAGTATCAGTACCATCTTCATTAACTAATATTACAAAACGGTTATTATCTTCATCATAAACCATATCATGATGCATTGTATAGTTACCTAAGTCATAGAATTTTTCTATTTTACCTAAGTCATTTACTTTAACTATACCTTTCTTATTATAAGCATAATACATATAGTCATCATTAAAGATAATACGGTCTGCTCTATAACTATCTAAAACAAACTCTTCTCTTAGTACTCCTTCATTATCATATAGATAAATATTAGAGTTATAGTTTTTATCATGACCTAAGACTGCATATAGACCATCTGTTAATTCTTCTTCACTATCTCCATCTACTATTTCTAGTTGATTATCTATTTCAGCGATAGATTTTGGTGTTGTAATAGTAAATTCATGTTCCTCGTCACCACTTTTTAATGTTAAAGTATTGACTTCTCCTGGGACAAAACCAATTAATTGATATTCATTACTATCTTTATGAGATATTTTCTTTTCAAAATCACTATATCCTTCTGTTTCAATTTTATAGTCAAGAGTCTTATCACTATCAGTATAATATAAATAGTAAGATAGTGAGCCAGTACCGTATGGATTATGAATTAGTAAGGGATTTTCTAAAGTATAATCTGCAGAGTCCTTTAAAGCATCAATTTTCTCTTCGATTATATTTTGATAATCTTCACTAAAAATAGAAATATCTTCATCTTTCTTTACTTCATACACTCCTTCATCATTTTTTACTAACTCCACATTTTCTCTTATCCAAGCTGGGTCTGTTAATAGATTTTTTTGATATCTATCATAGACTCTAAAACTTAGATAAATAATTCCTGCTATTATGGCTATAATAATGATAGCTAGTAAAAACTTCTTCCAATGTTTCTTAAAAAATTGTCCTATTTTTTTGTCGAGTAGACGACCTCCATTTTCTTTCATTTCTTTACCTCTTTTCTTTTATTTATTTGTGAGGTTGAAAGTAAAACTATCGCCCCTCACGGAACCGTACGTGCGGCTTTCCCGCATACGGCTCTTCACATAATCTTTGAAGTTTACCATAACTTATAAGTTATTCTAGGTTTAACCAAAGGGTTATATTTTATTATCGCCATGTACTTCTCCCATGTCATTTTACCCCTCTGACTTCTCCTACTAAGCCATTTTTTCAATTGTAGTAATGTATAATTATATATTTCTACTAACCAATTGAAGTTAAAGCTTATTCCATAATAATTATAGTATCCAGTTAATATTCTATTTAATTGTTTTACTAAATCCTTAGGTTTAGTATCTATGTTTAGTTTTAGATGTTCTTTTATCTTTTGTTTCTTTTGTTTTGATTTCTTTTCACTTGTTTTGTATCCAACCATATAATAACCATTTCTGGATTCGCTATTGTAGATATTAAAACCTAGGAAGTCAAAACTGTCTTTTGTTTTAGAATTCCTGCCAAAAGGAAATATTCTAGTTTTACTAGTTTCTATTTCTAAATCAAACTTTGCAAGACGTTCTATTAACTCTTTGTAAAACCACTTAGCTTCCTCTTCTTTTTCAAAACAAGCGACAAAATCATCGGCATATCTTACTAAATGAGCTTCACCTTTGCATTTAGTTTTAACATATAGTTCAAACCATAAGTCTAATACATAATGTAGATAAATATTTGCAAGTATTGGTGATATAAGTCCTCCTTGTGGTGTTCCTTTTTCTGTATCATAGTAATTATTATTTTCTATAATCCCAGCCTTTAGAAACCTCTTTATATACCTTAT
>CALVIV010000003.1 GCA_944331935.1 uncultured Bacilli bacterium
GGAAAATATACAGCAACAGGTGAAACATTTGATGTCGGAAGGACTTGTTTATCAGCTATTAGAAAATATTCTACTGGGATAATTCCATTAAAGTGTGGTGAAGATGGAGAATATTCCAATGGGAATGGATCTCTTATGAGAATTTTACCTGTAGCGTTATTTGCTCATGTTAAAGGTATCACAGAATATGAAATAATAAAATTAACAAATGAATTATCTTCATTAACTCATGCTAATGATATTAGTAAGTTAGGTTGCTATATTTATATCAAATATGTTTGCTTTCTTTTAGAAGAAAATACTAAAGAAGAAGCATATAACAAGATAAAAGGACTTGATTATTCATTATATTCTGAACATGCAATTGAGCAATATAAAAGGATCTTAAAGGAAAATATCAAGGAATTAAATGTTGCTGAAATAAAATCAACTGGTTATGTAGTTGATACTTTGGAATGTGCATTATGGATATTGTTGAATGCTAATAGTTTTAAAGAGACAATAATTGCTACTACAAATATTGGAAATGATACAGATACTATTGGTGCTATTGCTGGATCTATGGCTGGTATTATTTACGGTATTGACAGTATTCCTGAAAATTGGTTAAATAAATTGCAAAGGAAAGATTATTTAATAGATTTGGCAATAAAGTTTGAAAACAAATTAAATTGATTATCATTGATAATCTTTTTTTTATTGGAGGTGAGAAATGCAAAGTAAAACAAGAGAGCAATTGGTCAAAATGTATTTAGAAGCTTTAAAAGAAAATAAAATTCCTTGGCGTGAAAGATGGTATAGTGATTTAAATAAGAATGGTGTTACTAATACTGAATATAAAGGTGTTAATCAATTAATTTTATCTTATGTAGCATATAAAGAAAAATATAAAGATAATCGCTGGCTTACATATAAACAAATAAAAGAAAATAATTATAAAATAACCAATGCCAAAGGAAAGGGAGTTCCAATAGAATTTTGGAGTGTTTATGATATTAAAAACAAAATACGTTTAGATTTTCCAGCTTATGAAAAAATAATTGAAAAAACTCCAGAAAAACAAAAAGATTTCAAAGTCTTTTGTAATACAACGTATGTATTTAATGCAAGTTTAATTGAGGGAATAAAACCGAATGAAAAAAATAACAAGAATACTATACCTACTAATATATATTTCAAAAGATTAATTTCCAAATTACATATCGAATATATAGAAGAAGGTGATAAAGCATATTATATTCCATCAAAGGATACTATTGTATTACCACCTTCATCAAAATTTTTTGATAAATATTCCTATTATGCTACACAACTTCATGAATTGAGCCATGCTACAGGACATTCTGATAGACTTAATAGAAATTTAAATATTCAAAATAAAAGAGATTATGCTAGAGAAGAACTTATTGCAGAAATTAGTTCTTCTTTTTTGATGCAAAAATTAAATGTCAAAGTTAAAGAAGATGATTATAACAATCATAAGAGTTATATCCAAAGTTGGATACAGTTATTAGAAGATAAACCTAATGAATTATTTAAAGCTGTTGGTGAAGCAAATAAAATTTGCGATTATCTTGATTCTAAAGTGAAAAATAAAGAAAAGGAAAGGATGTAAAATGGATCTAGATAAAAAGATAAATGAAATAAAATTTTTCTTAAAAAATTCCGAGGAACATTATGGTAAAGAAATTGAATATATTCTTGTCAATCCCAAAAATAAAGATGTTTATATATTGTGTGCTGATGGTGATGAAGCTATAGAATTTACCCCATATACAAAATCTTTGCCAAATGGTTATTCTTACGTTCCTGAGTATGATTATAATTTTGATTATTATTTTCTGAATCACTTAGAAAATAATTTAAAAATCACATATATAAGTTGGAATACTCATAATGGAATGTGGAATTCAATTAATGAATTATATCCTAATGAAATAAACTGCAAAATAGGTTTAAAAAAGTATATTGATTACTGTAAGAAGAATAATATTACAAAAGAAAAAATAGATAAATTTACAGATTCTAATGTTCCTAATATTATGACATTATTTAATAAACAAAGAGAGGAGGAAAGATAATGAGGAAACAATATGATGATTTTACTCAATTGAAGTTGAAAGATATGAGTAAGAGTATTAGTGATATGACTTATAAATATATTAATCCAGAAACTGATAAACCAACTAAAGTGCCACCAGCTCATTATGAAAAAATATTAGATCAAGTAACAGAAAAGTATATGGCAGATATAACTTCAAGACAATTTCTTACTATTATGTATAATCAACTTAATGGTTTAAAAAAGGAAGATGAGAAATATTTTCAACAAGCATTAATTTGCATTGATTTAGGCTTGAATCCCAAAGATTTAAGAATTGATGAACAAATTGCTTTGGAATATACGAACGAGTTCTTAAATGAAAGAAAACAAGTGTTGAAAAAGGATAATCATATTTTGGATCAAAGTATTATTGATTTTTATAATGATACAAAGGAAAATCCTGATATTCAAAGCCATGCTGTTAAAGAATCTAATAAATTAGAAGGACTTAATAAAAGTAATAAAGATATGGAAAGATAAATCGCACATTTTATTTTTATCATTTTTTGTATTATCCTATTATAGGAAGGAGTAAAAAATGAAAATACGTAATGCTATTAATGAATCCAATCATGAATTATATGATATTATAGCTTATTATTTAATTGGCAAGAATGGGTATTCTCCAAATGTTAAAACAGCTTTACAAAATTTGTATAAGATTGTTTTAGAAGAAATTAATAAGGAAGAAAAAACTAGTCTTAGTAGAGACTTAGTAGATTTTAAAACTTATGAAATTGAATGTACCGAGGATGGTAAAACAAATACAGTAGAGATAGATTGGGATTGTTTCTTGTTAAATGATTTAATGGAATCTTATTTTGGCGATAAGCGTGGATGTTATCCGAAACCAATAGAAGAACTAATCAATAAATTAACACAAGAGACCTTACAATGCGTTGTTAAAAAAGGAAAATATCTAAATGATGATGCTGAATTTGTTGAATTTGTAAGAGAATATGAATATGAAGAAGATAATGAGTAATTATCTTTTTTTGTTGGAGGTGAAAGTTTATGGAAGTTAAGATAAATAAGGAAATAAGAAATTATACTGAAAGTATTTATTTTGGACTTAATTTAAGACAATTTGTTTTTAGTATTTTAGGATGTGTTGTAGCTGTTGTTCTATATTTTCTATTAAAGCCATATTTAGGAATTGAAACTTTATCCTGGGTTTGTATGCTTGGAGTTGTGCCTTTTGCTGCTATTGGATTTTTAAAATATAATGGTATGCCAGCAGAACAGTTTGTATTAGCGTGGATCAAGTCAGAAATTTTAGTGCCTAGACATTTAGAATTTAATGCAAAGAATTTTTATTATGAGTTAATTTATAATAAGCCAAAAGAAAAGAAGAAAGGAGTAAAAGATGAAAACGATAAGGAATCTATTTAAAAGAGATAAAGAAGAATTTAATATACCTAAAAGTATTCAAGATACCATACCAGTAAATAGAATATGGAAAGATGGTATTTTTTTATTAGGTAAAGATAAATATAGTAAAACTTATAGATTTACTGATATTAATTATGCAGTTGCTTCTAGAAATGATAAAGAAGCAATGTTTTTAAATTATTCTGAATTATTAAATTCACTTGATTCTAGTGCGACGTCAAAAATAACAATTCTAAATAGAAGATTAAATAAAGTAGATTTTGAGAAGAATATATTATTGCCAAAAGCGAATGATAATTTAGACAAGTACCGTGATGAATATAATAGGATGTTAATTGAGCAGGCAACAAATTCTAATTCAATGGTTCAAGAGAAATTTCTTACTATATCTATAAATAAAAATAGTCTAGATGAGGCTAGACAATATTTTACTCGGATTTCTGCTGAATTAAATAATCGTTTTCGTGAACTCGGTTCAAAAGTCGAATCATTAAGTGCAAATGAAAGATTAAGAGTAATACACGATTTTTATAGAGTGGGAGAGGAATCTATTTTTAATTTTGATATGATAGACAATATGAGAAAAGGGCATTCCTTTAAAGATTATATATGTTCAGATTCTTTATCTTTTGAAAAAGATTATTTCGAATATGGAAATAGATATGGACGTGTATTATACTTGAAAGAGTATGCTAATTATATAAAAGATGATATGGTTGCAGAATTGACAGATATGGATAGAAGTATGCTTCTATCTATTGATATAATACCAATCCCCATGGATGAAGCGATACGTGAGGTGGAAAACAGAAGATTAGGTGTAGAAACTAATATTACTAATTGGCAACGCAGACAAAATAACAATAACAATTTTAGTGCTGTTATTCCTTATGATTTGGAGCAACAAAGAAAAGAATCGAAAGAATTTCTAGATGATCTTACTACGAGAGACCAAAGAATGTTTGTATGCGTTATTACTATGGTTCATACTGCTAAGACTTTAGAACAATTAAATCTAGATACAGAATCTTTATTATCTACTGCTAGAAAACATTTGTGTCAGTTAGCGGTATTAAAGTATCAACAAATGGATGGATTAAATACGGTTTTACCTTATGGAGTAAGAAAAATAAATACATTAAGAACATTAACAACTGAATCATTAGCTGTTTTTACACCATTTAGAGTACAAGAAATTAATCATGAAAATGGAATATATTATGGTTTAAATGTTATATCTAAAAATATGATAATTGCAGATAGAAGGCAACTACTAAATGGTAATTCTTTTATATTAGGTGTTAGTGGAAGTGGTAAGTCTTTTACTGCAAAAAATGAAATAGTTTCTATTGCATTACGTGATCCTACAGCAGATATCATTATTGTTGATCCAGAGCGAGAAGAAAGCAGGTTGGTAAAAGCATTAGGTGGAGAAGTAATTCATATATCTGCTACAAGTGAAAATCATATAAATGCAATGGATTTAAATAGTGAATATGGTGATGGTGCGAATCCTGTAATATTAAAGTCTGAATTTATTTTATCTTTGTGTGAACATTTAATGGGTGAAAAGTCTTTAGGCCCAAAAGAAAAATCAATTATAGATAGATGTACTGCCAAAGTTTATAGAGTGTATCAACAGGGAAATTATCAAGGTGTCCCACCAACTTTACAAGACTTTAGAGAAGAATTATTAAAACAACCAGAGGAAGAGGCAAAGCAAATTGCCCTTGCTATCGAATTGTTTACAGATGGATCTTTAAATACATTTGCTAAAAATACTAATGTTGATACAAATAATCGTATTATATGTTATGATATCTTAGATTTAGGAAAACAATTACTTCCTATAGGTATGCTTGTTGTTTTAGATAGTATTTTAAATAGAATTACAGCTAATAGAAATAAAGGAAGAAGTACATATATTTTCATAGATGAAATATATTTATTATTTCAACATGAATATTCTGCTAATTTCTTATTTACTTTATGGAAACGTGTTAGAAAATATGGAGCTTATGCTACAGGGATTACACAAAATGTGGAAGATTTATTACAGTCTCATACTGCAAAAACTATGCTTGCAAACTCTGAATTTATTGTTATGTTAAATCAAGCCTCAACTGATCGTCTTGAATTAGCGAAATTATTAAATATTTCAGAGTTACAATTAAGTTATATAACTAATGTTGGAGCAGGTGAAGGACTTTTAAAAGTAGGACGTAATCTAGTACCATTTGAAAATCATTTCCCTCATGATTTAGAATTATATAAATTGATGACTACTAAACCAGGGGAAGAATAGTGAAAGACATAAAAACAAAAGATAGTTCTCGTAAGGGAATTAAAACGCTTAATAAAGCTAGTGCGTGGACTGAGAGAATTAAAGATCCTATTGTTTATCTAAATGATAAATCAAACGAAATAAATTCAAACAATAATAATATAAATGAATATGGATCAGACAAAATAAAATATTATAGTAACAGAATTAAAGATGAGACAATCCATGGAGCTGGTAAACTAGTAAACAAAGGAAAAACTAGTTTAATAAATAAAATTAAAAGACGAAATATAAAGAATACTGCTGGTACAAGTAAAATTAAAACAAAGGTAGCTAATGCTAAAAATATAATGAATAATACAAAAAAGGCAGCACAACGAAGTAAACAAATGGCTATTCAAGCTAAAAGACTAGCCATAAGTATGGCAAGAACTACACGAAGAGCAGTAATGGCTATATCCAAAGGTGTTATTTTAGGAGTTAAAGCATTAATAAGTGCTTTAAGCTCATTAATTGGCTTATTGGCAAGCGGTGGAGCAATTGTGATGATAGTAATTATTGTTATATGTCTAATTGCCGCCTTATTAGGTTCAATTTTTGGTATCTTTTTTTCCAATGATTCAAATAGTAGAACTATGACTAGTGTTATTAGTGAGATTAATCAAGAGGTTTATAGAAATGTAGAATCACAAAGGCTTTTATCACAAGCAGATGAAATAGTTTTTGAATCAACCTATTCTAATTGGAAAGAAGTAATTGCGGTTTATTCTGTAAAATATGCTAATGATAATTCGGAAGATGCTGAGATTGTAATGTATTTAGACGATAAAAACGTTAGAAGATTAAAGACTGTTTTTTATGATTTTAATACAATCATTACTGAAGTTAGAAATGAAGAAAATGCAAATGAAAGTAGTCCACCAGAATTTAATAATAATCCAGTTAATGGGCAGGGAAAAACTATATTATATGTAAAAGTCACATCAAAATCTTTAGAAGAAATCATGAATAATTATAGTTTTAGTGATGACCAAAAAGAACAAGTTAAAGAATTAACTAGTTCAGAATATGATGATATGTGGAGTCATCTATTGTATGGCTCTGAAACAGGAGATTATATTTACTGGAGGCAGAAAAATGCAAGTTGGTCAAATATACAAATTGGTAATTCAGGGAAAACAATTAGTGATATTGGTTGTCTAGTTACATCTGTGGCAATTTTAATACAAAAATCTAATGTTAATAATACAATACTCCCTTTTAATCCTGGTATTTTTGTTGAAAATTTAAATAACAATAATGGATTTGATAATAATGGTAATTTACAATATGCTGCCATTACGAAAATAATTCCTAATTTTCAATATAAAGGTAGAGTAACTTTAGCTGGAAAAAGTAAAAATGAAAAATTAAAACTAATAAAAACATATCAAGAACAGGGATATTATATAGCTATGGAAGTGTTAGGAGATACAGGTCAGCATTGGGTTGCAGTGATGAATGTTGTTGGTAATGAAATTAAAATGGTTGATCCTAGTACGGATAATATAGATGTTTGGAATACATATAATTGGAAAAATAGTTCGCAATTTGTGTATTTTCAAGCTAACTTGGCTAGTTAATTAAGTTGACTAGCCATTTTTTTGTTTTAAAAAATATCTTTAAATGAACAAATGTTCGTGATATAATTATTTTGGTGATACAGATGGGAAGAATTTTTATGTGTATTGATTTAAAAAGTTTTTATGCTTCTGTTGAGTGCGTTGAAAGGAAGTTAGATCCATTAAAAACAAATTTAGTTGTTGCTGATGAATCAAGAACAGATAAAACTGTATGTTTAGCAATTAGTCCATCATTAAAACAATATGGTTTGGGAGGAAGAGCTAGACTTTTTGAAGTTAAACAAAAAGTAAAGGAGATAAACCTTCAAAGGAGAAAATTAAATAACTATAGAAAGTTTAGTGGAAAATCATATTTGGATGAAGAATTAAAGAAAAATAAAAATTTGGAATTAGATTTTATTGTAGCTCCACCTAGAATGGCTTATTATATGAAATACAGCACAAATATTTATAATATTTATTTGAAATATATTGCACCAGAGGATATTCTTGTTTATTCAATAGATGAGGTATTTATTGATATAACTGATTATATTTCACTTTACAAATGTACACCGAGACAATTAGTTACGAAAATGATTAAAGACGTATATGAAACAACTGGTATCACTGCTACTGCGGGAATAGGGACGAATATGTTTTTAGCAAAGGTGGCAATGGATATTGTGGC
This sequence comes from uncultured Bacilli bacterium, assembly GCA_944331935.1. GTDB lineage: Bacteria > Bacillota_I > Bacilli_A > RF39 > UBA660 > Onthousia. Next base: position 8,073 of record CALVIV010000003.1, read on the forward strand.
TAAAAAATGTAAACCGAATGAATTTGGAGTTAGAATTGCTGGTCTAGATGAGATGACTTTTAGAAAGAAATTGTGGGACCATAAGCCAATAACTGATTTTTGGCGTGTTGGTAAAGGAATAGCTAATAAACTTGCTAAAAATAATATGAACACTATGGGGGATGTTGCAAGATGTTCTCATTATAATGAAGATTTATTATACAAATTATTTGGTGTTAATGCGGAATTATTGATTGATCATGCTTGGGGATGGGAACCTTGTACAATTGAAATTGCTAAAAGTTATAAACCGACTGAAACATCACTTAGTTCTGGACAAGTTTTGCATGAGCCATATGATAATAAAAAAGCAAAAATTATTGTACAAGAGATGGCGGATAATTTGGCTCTTAATCTAGTAAATAAGAAATTTCTAACAAAACAATTGGTTTTAACCATAAATTATGATATTGAAAATTTAACTAATCCCGATATTTTTAATAAATATTTTGGAGAAATAACTTTAGATTCGTATGGAAGAAAAATACCAAAGCATTCTCATGGAACAGTTAATTTAGAGCATTATACTTCTTCGTCTAGCATTATTATGGAAAGCTTTGTGAATTTGTTTGATAAAATTTCTAATCCTATTCTGTTAATTAGAAAGCTAAATCTAACGGTAAGTAAATTGATTTGTGAAGATAAAGTTCAGACTAATAAAAAAGTGGAACAAATTAATTTGTTCACTGATTATAAAAAAAAGGAGATAGAAGAAGCAAAACAAAAAGATGATGAGAATAAAGAAAAAGAAATACAAAAAGTCATTTTGCAAATAAAAAACAAATATGGAAAAAATGCTATCTTAAAGGGAATGAATTTGACAGAAGGTGCAACTGCGATTGAAAGGAATAAGCAGATAGGAGGACATCATGAATAAATATGACGATATTATTGATTTGCCACATCATGTTTCTAAAACAAGAAAGCCGATGAGTTTATATAATAGAGCAGCACAGTTTGCACCTTTTGCAGCATTAACAGGTTATGATGATGCAATAGAGGAAACTGCAAGGTTAACCGAAACAAAGGTAGAACTGAGTGATGAATTAAAAAATGATTTAAATCAAAAAATAAATTTTATAAAGAATAATATAAAAGTCCATCCAGAAATTACAATTAAATATTTTGTTCGAGATAATAAAAAGAGTGGTGGTATATATAAGTCGTTAACGAGTATAATTAAAAAGGTTGACGATTTTAATAAATGTCTTATTTTTGCTGACAATACAAACGTTTACTTTGATGATATTATTAGTATCACCTGGCAAAGTGATTTTAATAAAGTTTTATTAGATAATGAGAAAAATAGTGAATGAATTTTATGATTGTTGTACTTAACATAAATTATAATTATATAAAGCGAATCAGATTGTTTTAGATTCGCTTTTTTCATGGTATAATTTGTATATATGGAGATGGAGCAATGAATTCTATTAAAGATAATGAAAAAGTATCTCTAATAAAAAAATTCTACAAAAAAGATGAAGTGTTTTTAGAATTAGAGTTATTAAATTATTCAGGATATAATTTATATATAATTATAACCAGATCAAAAAAATATGGAACTTATAAACTTAGTTGGTTTGATTTAGATGATATAAAAGATAAAAGTATTGAAAAATATCTATCATGCCAATACATCGACAGTAAAGTTATACATCTTATTGAGAATACTTATTCAAATTATAAAGTTGATGCTCATTACATTGATGAGTTTTTGACTGATAAAGATGTTGTTATTTTTAATGCTAATATTAAAACAAATGATTCTGATAATATTAGTATATCTTTTAAAAAATATATGCCTAAATGTTTAGCTAATTTAACAGATTTATTTATATTTATTTTTAGAAACATGCCAAGAACATATGAAGTTTTTCTATATAAAATTTTAGCAAAGCTAACTGGAAGTACAGAAATGTATGAATATAAAGAAGAGTTTGATTTTGATTTGTTTAATGATGATATTGATAAATTGTTTCGTTTTCAAATTGCTGAAAGAGGAAAAAAATATTACGAGGAAGATAGAGTTGAATTTTTAGAGAAAATAGATGACAGATATTTTGCCATTGTAAATGGTTCTGAAAAATATGTTGTAATAATAAAGTACATTGAAAAAGATAAAAAAATGCAAGTGTATTGTACTTGTCCATGTGAGTTTTATTGTAAACACATTTACGCTGTTATTCTCGCTATTAGGAATAATAAAGGTAATAGATTTTATAAAATAATGTATAAAAATCCTAATAAGAATTTACTTGAGAGAATTATGGATCTTGAATATTTGTTATGTTTAGGAATCATTGAACAGAATTTTGAAATAATCAATAATTATGGTGAAATCGAATTAATCCCTATATTAGATAAAAATGATAAATATAATTGGGAAATATTAGAGGATTCTGAAGATGAGAAATTAACAAAACAGATAAAATATTTTTTGGATAATAAATAGTAAAATTGTAGGTGGTAATTATGGGAAAGTTATATCTTCTAAGTGGAGATTACATATTAAATTCTAAAGATAAAGATGCTATTGTTAATGCCACTAATAAATATATGATAAATGGTAGTGGAATTTGTGGAGTTATTTATAGAAATGCAGGAAACAAATTGTTAGAATACTGTAAACAAATATATAAAACAGATATGAAACCAGGAGAGGTAAGAGTTACACCAGGTTTTAATTTAAATATGGATATTATCCATGTATTAGCTCCGAAATATTATGAAGCAAGGAATCCAATTGATGAATTGTTATTTACATACAAAAAAATGTTAGAAGTTATAATAGAAAAAGGTTACAAAAATGTACTTGTTTGTAGTTTGGGTACGGGGGTTCATGGATATAAACATGAAGATATTGCCAAACCACTTATATCACTTTTAAATAATTTTTGTAAAATTAATGATGTAAACTTATATTTCAATAATTTGTATCCAATTTATAAAGATATATATTTAAAACCATTTTTAGAAATAAATGCTCTATATTTAAAAAAGGATTTAATGAACTTGGAACCAAAAGAAATACTTATATACTTAAATGAAAATAATCTAATTGAAAATGACATAAAAAAGAAATATGCCAATTTTGTAAAAAATAAAGAATTAGATGATTTGTGTTTATCAGAAAAACTTATTTGTTTACAATATACTTTAGAAAATTTTGAAGTAACAAAAGAACAAATTAAAATATTAATTGAAAGGATGGATTAGTAATATGAACAACAATCAAACATTTAAACCAGAGAATCAAACTATAAGTGATTTATTTTCTTGCCAAGCAATATATGTTATTCCAAATTATCAAAGACAGTATAGTTGGGTGAATGAACAATTAGAAGAATTGTGGAGCGATTTATACGAATCATACATTAATACTCCTGAGGAATGTTATTTTTTGGGATCGATAGTAGTAGTTGATGATGGTAAAGGACACCATGAATTAGTTGATGGTCAGCAGAGAATAACAACATTGATGATAATGTTAAATGTATTATCTAAAACATTCCCTGATATTAATAAAAACTCTGATATTTTATTAAAAGGTAATTTGCAAAAAATTAAGCAATTAATTTATTTTGATGAAGGAATTAATAGATTGCAATTGCAGATAGATCCTAATTACAATACCTCATTTAAAAAAGCAATAATAAATCAAGATAATTATGAAAATTTTAAATATCCTACTCAAGCTAATTTGAAAAAAGATGATCCTGAGTATAAGTTTGTAAATACTGCAAAATTTTTCTATGATAAATTTAATGAGTTGTTAAAATCCGAAGGTCAAACCGTTTTAGATGGTTTTGTCAATTTCATTTTATTTAAAACTAATATTATAAAAACGATATGTACAAATCAATCGTTTGCTATTAAATTATTTTTAGTTTTAAATGATAGAGGTTTAGAACTTTCTATTTCTGATATTATTAAATCATATATACTTGATAAATATGATTCAAATGATAGATATAATGAAAATGATAAAGCAACATTTAATTATAACTGGAAATCTATTGAAAAAATAAGTAATGATTATGAATTTACAATTGATGATTTCATGGTTTATTTTGAATATTATAAACTTAAAAGTAATCCTAAAAGACAAGTTACAGACGAATTGAAAAAGATTATTCAATCATCTGAAGTGGTATCTTTAGTTGATGAGATGAAGTCTTTTGCTGATAATTTAGAAAAAGTATATAAATCTACATTGCCTGTAATATATAGTTTGAGATATATCCCATGGCAAGCATATGTTATGACTGCTTTAGCTAGTGCATATCAAGTTGATTATCCAGATAAAGAAGAATTGTTTCAATCTATGAGAAGATTTTTCTATATTTCATGGATTTCTGGCAAAACGTTAAATGGAATAAAACAAACGTCTTTCAATTTAATCGATGCGATAGTCGATAAAAAAACTATTGATGAAATAAATGAGATGCTTGATAAGTTTATTTATGGAAAAAGATTAATAAGAGATGTTTATCAAAATTTGAATGATGATGTTTATGGCCAAAATTTTTTGAAAGCTTTAATGTTGTCTATTGAGTATGAAATCAGAGAAAAAACCAATGTTGGATTTTATAAGATTAATAATTCAATCCATATCGACCATATATTACCACAACAATTTGATAAAAGATTAGATGAATGGAAGAATATAGATGATGTTGCGTTAGCTAAAACATACATTCATAAATTAGGAAATTTGGCTTTACTTCTTGGAAGTAAAAATGAAGAGGCATTGAATCATGGTATGAATGTAAAGATGAATATTTATCAAGGAAAAGATAAAAATGAGTCAGGTGTAACAGCTTTTGATACAACAAAAACAATAATTGATAATTATAATAAAGGTGATGTTAATTGGGATGTTTCTCATATAGTTGATAGACAAAAATATTTAATTGGATTAATAGAAAATATGTTAGATATATCTGAAGATGATATAGATAAAATTATAGAAGAAGAACAAAAAGCTAATTCATTACATAAATGGCAATATAATAATGAATATTTAACAAACAAAGGTCTAGTTTTAAGTATTTTGAAGGATTATATAAATGCCAATAATATAAAAGATTATTATTCTATTCCAAAGGAAATAAGAGATTTTAAAATGTATTCACATGAATTAATTAAAAATGAAAATAATGAAGAATATACTTATACAAAATTAGATTGTGATTATTTATCAGTGTATGTAAGGACAATTTGTTTAAAAAATGATACAAATAAATTTATAGATATGATGAAAAAATATTTTGATTTTGATTTAATAAAATTAGAATCTGAAAAAGAAGTTTATAATTAATTGCAATATAAGAGGTTTAAAACTTCTTTTTTTGTTTATGTGCTATAGTGAAAAGCGTTTATTTATGGTATAATTATTAAAAATGTGTTCTTAAAGAGTGGTGTTGTTTTATGTTAAATAAAAAAGAATTAACAGAAGAAGATATAAAATTAAAATATATTACGCCGGCATTACAATCAGCAGATTGGGATATAAAAAACCAAATTCGATGCGAATATTATTATACTGCTGGAAAAATAAATGTAAGGGAAAATGTTGCTCAAAGAGGTAAAGGAAAAAAAGTAGATTATCTTTTATCTTATAAATCTAATTTGCCTATTGCAATAGTTGAAGCAAAAGATAATAAAGTACCAATAGCTCATGGAATACAGCAAGGAATAGATTATGCTTACGATTTAGATATTCCATTTGCTTATTCATCAAATGGTGATGGATTTTTTGAACATGATATGATTACTGGTGAAGAAAGAGAACTTAAGTTGGAAGAATTTCCGACTCCTAAACAACTATGGGAAAGATATTTAAAAGAAAAAGAAATTAATCCGGAGCAGGAGTCATTAATCACAGAACCATATTATTTTATGGATATAAATAAAACCCCAAGATATTATCAAAGAATAGCAATTAACAAAACAATAGAAGCCATTTCTAAAGGGCAAAAGAGAATATTGCTGGTTATGGCTACTGGAACAGGTAAGACATTTACCGCATTTCAAATAATACATAGACTACATAAATCTGGGAAGATGAAAAAAATTTTGTATTTAGCTGATAGAAATGTTTTGATAGATCAAACAATGCAGAATGATTTTAAACCGTTTCAAAAGGTTATGACTAAAATTGAACATAGAAATATGGATTCTTCTTACGAAATTTATATGTCATTGTATCATCAATTAAGAAGTAATGAAGAAGAAGTATATAAACAATTTAAACCCGACTTTTTTGATTTGATTATTGTTGATGAGTGTCATAGAAGCAGTGCTAAAGATGATTCTAATTGGCATGAGATATTAACATATTTTAGTGGCGCGACTCAAATTGGTATGACAGCTACACCAAAGGAAACAGTAGATGTTTCAAATATAACTTATTTTGGGGAACCTATTTATACATATTCTTTAAAACAAGGTATAGAGGATGGATTCCTTGCACCTTATAAAGTTGTTAGAGTTAGTTTGGATAGAGACTTGGAGGGTTATAGGCCTGAAAGAGGAAAGCTAGATGAGGATGGTTATGAAGTTGAAGATAAAGAATATACAATGCACGACTTTGACAGAACAATCGTTATTGATGAAAGAACAAAAGTAGTTGCCAAAAGAATTGCTGAATATATGAAATCAACAGATAGAATGGCAAGAACTATTGTTTTCTGTATCGACACAGAACATGCTTTAAGAATGAGAAACGCTTTAGCTGAAGAAAATAGAGACTTAATGCAATTAAATCCAAACTATGTCGTTAGAATTACTAGTAATGACGTTGTTGGTAAAGCAAAACTTGATGACTTTATTGATTCAAATACAATATATCCTGTAATTGCAACGACTTCAAAATTATTATCTACAGGTGTTGATACTAAGACAGTAAAATTGATAGTATTGGATGTAGAAATTCAAAGTATGACTGAATTTAAACAAATTATAGGTAGAGGGACAAGACTTCTTCCAAATAAAGGCAAAGAATATTTTACAATAATGGACTTTAGAAATAATTCAGAAAAGTTTGCTGATCCTAATTTTAATGGACCTGCCGAAGTGGTTTTAGATGTAGATGGAGGAAATGGTCAAGAACCAAAGACAGGAAAAGATTTTGGGATAACTGATACAACAATTAAGCCTCCTATAAGTGGAGATGTTGAAGATGGACAATCTAAAAAAGTTTATATAAATAATGTCCCTGTATCTATCATAAATGAAACTGTAAAATACTATGATGCTGATGGAAGATTAATAACTGAATCTATAGTAGAATATTCTGGTAGAAATTTAAAAAGAGTTTATGAAAGATATGAGGATTTTGAACAAGAATGGTATAGAGCAGATTCTAAGAAAGATTTTTTAAATCATTTGTTTAATGAAGGCGTAATGATTGATGCTTTATATGATAAAGCAAATGACAATATAGATATATTTGATATTTTGTCTAATATGGCTTATGGTGTAGAAGTTGTATCCAAAGAAGATAGAATTGAGAAAGTGAAAAACAGTAATCTTATAAATGAATACAATGATTCACAAAAGAGTGTAATTAATGAATTGTTAGAGACATATAAAAATCAGGATGTTTTAGAATTAGAAAATATAAGGACTTTAGAAGTGAAAAATTTTAATAAATTCGGAGGACTAGTTCCTATCGTTAATTTATTTGGTGGAAAAGATAAATACCTTAATGTTATCTCTAACATTGAGAAAGCTTTGTATAGCTAGGAGGTTAAAATGAATATAGGAACAATGATAAAAAGACTTCAAGATATTATGCGACAAGACGCTGGCGTTAATGGCGATGCTCAAAGAATTGAACAGATTGTATGGATGTTATTTCTTAAATTATATGACGCTAAAGAAATGGAATGGGAAATTCTTGAAGATAATTATAAATCTATTATACCAGAGGAATATAGATGGAGAAATTGGGCACCAGATAGCAAAGATGGTAAAGCTATAACTGGAGAAGAAATGTCTTCGTTTATAATTCAATTATTTGCTACCTTAAAAGAACTTGAGGTAGATGAAAATACTGATGTTAGAGGTAGATTAGTTAAAGAAGTGTTTACTGATTTGAATAACTACATGAAAGATGGAGTTTTAATTAGACAGGTTGTAAATGTATTAAATGAAATCGATTTGACAGACTTTAAAATAAGACATGCGTTTAATGAGATATATGAAACTATTTTGAAAGATTTGCAATCAGCAGGAAAATCTGGAGAGTTTTATACACCTAGGGCTGTTACAGATTTTGTTGTTAAAATGGTTGATCCTAAAATAGGAGAAAGTGTTGCCGATTTTGCATGTGGTACTGGTGGTTTTTTAGTTTCTGCACTTAATCATATGAAAGAAACAGTTAATAATACTGCAAGCAATGAAATATTGCAACAGTCCTTTTATGGTGTTGAAAAAAAATCACTTCCTTATTTATTGTGCACAACAAATATGTTGTTGCATGACATAAATGAGCCTCAAATCGTTAGAGGAAACTCCTTAGAAAAAAATGTTAGAGATTATGAAGAAAAAGACAAGTTTGATGTTATATTAATGAATCCTCCTTATGGTGGAACAGAAAAAAAGTCTATACAGCAAAATTTCCCCACTGAGTTGAGAGATTCGGAAACTGCTGATTTATTTATGGTTGAGATTCTTTATCGATTGAAGGACAGTGGGCGAGTAGGGATAGTTTTACCAGATGGATTTTTATTTGGAGTAGATAATACAAAAGTAGCAATTAAGAAGAAATTATTAGAGGAATGTAATTTGCATACTATTATAAGATTGCCTGGTTCAATTTTTGCACCATATACTTCGATAGCAACTAATCTATTATTTTTTGACAAAACAGGACCTACTAAAGAAATATGGTTTTATAGAATGGATTTACCTGAAGGATATAAAGCCTTTAGTAAAACAAAACCTGTTGAATTAGAACATTTTAATAATGTAATTAATTGGTGGAATAATAGAATAGAAATAAAGGACAAAAAAGAAGATGAATCAATAACTGAAACATGGAAGGCTAAAAGATATTCAATTGAAGATATTATTGAATTAAACTATAATTTAGATCAATGTAGTTTCCCTCAAAAAGAAGAAATAATACTATCCCCACAAGAAACAATGAATAATTTTATCAATAAAAGAGAGAAACTAGAAAAACAGTTAGATGAAAAACTTAAGGAAATTATTAAACTAATAGGGGAATCAAAATGATTACGGAAGTTTTGAAAAATAGTATTTTAATAGAGGCTTTTAAGGGAAATCTAACGGAAAGAAATAAGGATGATTCAAGTGTTGATGAATTATTGAAAACTATTGAAGAAGAAAAACAGGCAATTATAATTGAAAAGAAGATTGATAAAATTAGTCAAACAATATCCGATAAAGAAATACCTTTTTGTATACCACAAAATTGGAGATGGGTTAGATGGGGAAATTTGTCATACTCTATTCAATATGGAGTGAATGCTGGTGCAAAAAATCAAGGAAAAATTAAAATGGTTAGAATTAGCGATATACAAGATAACTCTATAATATGGGAAGATGTACCATATTGCGATATAAGTGATAATCTTTTATCTAAGTATGTTCTAAATGAAAATGATATTTTATTTGCTAGAACTGGAGGAACAGTTGGAAAGTCTGTAATTGTTAAAGATATGCCACAGGATGTTCCTTATGTTTTTGCTGGGTATTTAATTCGTTCTAATTATAACAAAAGAATTAATTGTAAATTTTTAAAATTTTTTATGGAAAGTCCTTTATATTGGAACCAATTAAGAGAAAAAACTATTGGGAGTGCTCAACCTAATTGTAATGGGCAGAAATTATCAAATATGATTTTACCTTTACCTCCTATAGAAGAACAGCAACGTATTGTAGATAAAATTGAAGAATTATTTACAAAAATAGATGAAATAAAACCTATAGAGGAAGAAATATATAATTTAAAGAATAATTTTGTAATTCAAATTAAGAGAAATATATTATTAGATGAGATAATCTCAATTGATAAAAAAATCGCTTTAGAAAATTATATGGATACTAAGTTAAAAGAAGGCTGGAAGTGGGTTAAATTTTCAGAAATTGCAGATTGTAGAATGGGTAAAACAATTTTAGGTAAAGAATTAACGAATTGTGGTATACCAGTATATAGTGCGACAAATACAAATGAAGTTTTTGGTTTTGTACCAGACGCTGAGCTTATTTTAAATAAAGGAGATATAGTGATACCGGCTCGCGGGAATTCAATTGGTTATGCAACTTTCATTAATGATGAAGTAGCTACATGTACGCAAACAACTATTGCGTGCAAGCCAAAAAAAAATATTTATAACAAATATTTATATTATTGTTGTTATGCATTTAAAAATGTATGGTTTAAATATACGGGTTCAGCGATTCCACAAATTACTATATCAAAAATAAATAATAATTATGTACCGTTACCGCCTTTTGAACAGCAAAAAAAAATAGTAGAAAGATTAGAAAAAATTTTACCTCTTTGTGATGAAATTGAAAAACTAATAAAAGGTAATTAAAATGTTTGAAAAAATAATTGATGTAATAAAAGAATTTATAGAAAAACATTTTTTTCCATCGCTTTTGTCTGTAACTATAACTGCATTGGTTTATTATATAACGCCATATAATTTAGCTATTTTTGTAAAACTGGGTAAAAATTTTTACCTATTTACGCTATTTTGTTTGACTCTATTTATTGTTGAAATAATTATATATATTTTGAAAAAATTAATGAATAAAGTAAATATAATAATAGAACAAAATAAGTATAATCATAAAATAGAAAAAAAGAATATTGAATACATATATAACGTTTTGGATACATTAACTCCTGAAGAGTTTGATTTAATCGATTATTTTGTTACGAATGGAAATTGTCCAATTGTGACATACTCAGAATTACATGGAACGGTTTATATGGATAGTTTATTTGATTCAAGACAATATAAAATAAATGAAAAAAGTTTAACTGATGTAGATCCATATAATCTTTCACATAAAATAACTTATAAAAAAGGGGAATATGTTATACAATTTAAATTAAAAGAGGATATTTACCAATTACTATCTAAGATTAAGAAAAAAACTGGAAAAATTTCCAGATTTTAATGAGCATTGAAGAATGCTTTTTTTATTTTATTATTTTATATATGGATATGTTATGTTTATAGCAAATCGTATATAATGTAAGTGTTGTTATTAAATATTGTCCGGTTTCATAATTACTATAAGTCGTTTGAGAAATCATACATTCATCAGAAAGTTGTTGTTGAGTCATTTTAAGATTAGTCCTTAGTATCCTTAAATTCTTACCAATGTTCTTTTTATCTATTTTATCTATTTTTTGAAAATTATTTTCATTAGATAAACCTAAGATATAATCAATGGAATATTTATATAAGTTTGAAAAATTAACTAATTTTGTCAGTGGCATTGAATCATAGTTGTTTTCCCAACCTGTAACTGTTTTTCTTGAAACACCTAATACTTTTCCTAATTCCTCTTGAGTAATTTCAAGTTCCTCTCTACAACTTTTTAAATTATTATTTATTAACATTGTTATCACCAATATTAATTTTCCCATTTAATTGTGGCGTATTGCTAAAATGCTGGGTTATTTGGTAAAATGATGATATAATAATAATATCAAGCTAAAATAGACAATATTTTACGATTAGAAAGAAGGTGAATATTTATGTATATTACTTTTGAAAATGCTGCCATAAGTTTTCTTAAAGCTGCTTTTGTGACGACTTTAGCTGTGATACAATTTCTCTTAACTTTACAATTTTATAAACTTGGATGTTCATATTGTGATTTTATGAATATACCTTATGATTTTGCTTTAACTGTTATGAGTCCTGGTTTTGCTATAGAAGTTGCAATCGTTTTAAGCGTTATAGAAATTAGTGTTGTTATTTGGTTATTCAATAAATTAAAACGATTTAAGTTAATTAAGCTTATGTCAGATAGTTTTTCTTCCATTTTTTAACAGTTGCAATACTAATCTAATGGCTATATAATATTTTTTAATTGATATATTTAAGGTGATATTAATGAATAATTTGCTAAAGATTCTTAACGATAAGAAAATCGAAAAAAAATATTTATATAATAGTAACGAATCTATGCCTTCAAATGATTTAAATGATTTACTAGACTTGTTTATTGATGAAAATGATATTTCTATGAAAATATTATATAAGAACAACAGAATAATAAATGAATTTACATTTTATGTTTATTGCTGTGTTTATGATAACAATTATGATGTTTTTATAAACTTAACGGATAATGAATATCTATATTCTAACATTCTTAGAAAACATTTTAGTGATCATAATAAAGCATTGGAATATTATCATTTTCTAGAGAATAGTATTAAAGATAATGATTTGTCAAAAATTTCTGAAAAACTTATAAGATGTTTTTAATAGAAAAATGTACTTTTTTTAAATCGATATGTATGATATACTTTTATTGTAGTGTTGAAGATTACTGATAAGTATAATTATTTAATAATAGATGGTAGTATTAGTCTATTTGAGATTGGTACTACTTTTTTTGTTAGTACCAATGATTAGAAGGAGGTACTAGCACGAAAAGAATAATTAAAAATGAATATGGTAGTATAGGTATTAATCTTAAGAAGTTAATGGATGATAAAATGATAACAATCAATGAGATGAGTAGATTTGCAAAGGTTAGATATGAAACTGTCAGAAAATATTATAACAATGATTGTTACTGGTATGATGGAGTAACACTTGCTAAATTTTGTTATGTTTTAGAATGTGATATTAATCAGTTGTTAATCTATGAACCATCTCAAACACTACAAAACTCAAAAATTCATGGTTAATTATACTTTTCAGTATGCCGGTTTTTACTAAAATTTAGTAATAATCGGCATTATTTTTTTTGACTTAAAATGAAAAAAGCCTTTAAATACAAGAATGAATTGGAAAAAAAGAGAAAAAAATGGGAAAAAAAGCATAGATAATTTTGGGTATTGAAAATATATTGATAGGCGTTATAATGATTATAATAGCAGTAGCTATACAGAAAGGAGCAAGGAAAAGATATACAAGACTTATTACATAAATTTGTAATTGCATTTGTAAATACTAAATGCTATCATAGTCAGCAATATATTTATTTTTGGGATGTGATGGTATGTGGTATTTGACTAAGTGGTTGGATTTAAAAGTCTGTATTAAAAGTATATCCTTTTCTTCCCAAAATATTTGTCTTTTAAAAGAGTAAATTGCATTATGTGCTTTTTGCTCTTTTTTTGTATGGAAGGAGGAATTAAATTGAAAAACAATGATTATTTAAAACAGTATATTGTTGAACAATTTGATTATATAAGTTATAAAAAACTGGTAGAGATTTTTATTAACTTGATTGAGACATTACAAATAACTATTGGTGATTATGAAACTGGAATTAGTATAACACCAAATTATGAACTTAATTATAGTAGTTATTCTGGTAAACTACCAAATTCCAAAATAGAGTCTTTTATAATAAGAGACTATAATAATGAATGCAAAGCTAAAGCGTGTATAAAAAAATTTACAATTGCTTTTAATAAATTAAATGATATGGAAAAGAAAATATTTTATAATACCTTTATTGACAAGAGTAAAGATGAGTTTATTATTTCAAAATTCAATTTATGTAGCAAAGAGCTAAATAAAATAAGAAAAAGTGCAGTGATTAAATTCTCATTATATTTAGGGTTCGATAAAATTATTAATCAAGTTTTTTAATAGATTGAAAAATGGAGGAGGATAAAGATGATATTAAAAAATTTAAAAAGATATTTGATTACGTATGTAAGCGATAATCAAAAACAAGAAATTGTGCTATATGGACATAGTGAAAAAGAGGTAATTGCAAATGTAATTACTTTTTTTATTTCTGTAGGAAAGAATATTGAATGTGATTCGGTTAGTGCAAAGGAGATTAATGATGAAAATGAGGATGAAAGTAACTAGGGAAGAATTTATTAAAACAATGTTAAAACTTTTAGGAAAGGATAAAAAATAATGAAGTATGATTATGTAAAATTAAAAAATAAAATTGATAAATGTAAAAATTATAAATTTGATTCACTTGATAATTTTAATATTACAAATTTTGAAACCATAAAAATAAGTAAAAAGAAATCAAGTAGCGAAAGGATTCTTGATTTTTTAAATAAAGTTGAGAATCCTTATTTATTTAAAGTAAAGAATAGAGTTGTATTAATATCATTTTCAGATTCTGGGATTAAAGCTGATGATTGTTTAATTAATGTTATAAAGAAAATGCAGTGATATTTGTCAAGTTTGTGAATTATCTTTTTGTATCATGGAAACTTAATTTAAATAGAAATAAAATGTTGCATGAAGTGGTGGTGAAGTGGTTTATGGCAGGCAGAAATAGAAAAAAAGAAAGTTTATTAAGTTCAAATATAATTTGGAAAGCAGCTATATATACTAGACGTTCTTTTGATGATATGGATGAAACAGAATCTGATACAATATCTAATCAAAAAGATTTGGTTGCATCATTTCTTTCGTTAGATAATAATATACAAATTGTAGATTTCTATACTGATGATGGTTATTCTGGAACATCGTTTAATAGACCTGGCTTTAAAAAGATGTTGAATGATATTATAAATGGGAATATTAATTTAATTGCAGTCAAGGATTTATCGAGGTTAGGCAGAAATTATATAGAAGTTGGTAAATATATTGAAAATATTTTTCCACTGTATAATGTTAGAATTATTTCAATAAATGATAATATAGATTCTTACAAAGATCCATCATCTATAAATAGTATTGTAGTTCCAATTAAGAATTTAATTAATGATGAATATGCAAAGGATATTTCTAAAAAAGTGAGAACAGCCTATCAAACTATGGCTAGAAGTGGAAAATTTGCTTCTGGGACAACTCCTTATGGTTATATGTTAGATCCTGATGATAAACATAAGTTAATCATTAATCCAGAAGAGGAAAAAAATGTACTTCTTATTTTTAATATGGCAAAAGAGGGTGCAGGAAGGATTAAAATATGTAAATATTTAAATAGTAATTTTATATTATGCCGTAAAGAGTTACAAAGAAGAAAAAAAAGAAATATTGATTGTGATGATAGAACTATTGAAAGAAAATATAAATGGACTACGACAACTATTGGAAGAATGTTAGAAAATGAGGTTTATATTGGAAATTTGGTACAAAATAAAACTTCTTCAATAAGTTATAAAAACCATAAATTAGTATCAAACCCAAAAGATAAATGGATAAAGGTAGAAAATACGCATCCAGCTATTATAACCAAAGAGTTTTTTGATGAAGTACAAAAAGGTATTGGTGAACGAAGGGGAAAAAAAGGTAAAACAAGAAAATATTCTATATATAGTGGGATTTTAAAGTGTGGCGATTGTAAAAGAGCTATGACCAAACAATCAGATACTAGAGGGAATAGAAAAGCTGAAAATTTTTATTGTTCTTCATTTTTAAGAACAGATACCGATTGTTCTTCTCATAAAATAAGTTCATCTTCATTAAATAGCATTGTTTTAAAAACTATTAATTTACAAGTGGACTTAGTGTTGGAGTTGGATAAAAAAATGAAAAAAATTCAAACTTACGAATCAAAAAAGGAATTATCGTGTGAATATAGTTATTCTAAAAATAAATGTTTAAGAGATTTAGAAAAATTTAAATCTCAAAAAAGAGATGCTTATATAGAATGGAAACTTGATAAGATTAATAAGGATAAATATACAATTTTAACAGAAAAGTATAATGCTCAAATTTTACGAATAAATGATGAATTACAACGAATCAATCAAAACTACCAAATCAATTTAAAAAAGCTAGATCAACAGGATTATTGGGTTGAACATTTTAGCAAATACAAAAAAATTAAAAAGGTCACAAGAAATATATTAGTAGAGTTAATAGATAGTATTTATGTTTATGAAAATGGTAGTATACATATAAAGTTTAAATATGAAGATGAATATGAAGAAGCTTTAAAATTTTTAGAAGAATGTAAGGAGGATGAAAATGACTAAATGGATTGTTGGAGGATACTTACGATTATCTAATGATGACAACCTACTAGAGGAATCTAATAGTATAGTTAATCAAAGGGATATACTTAACCAATTTTTAAAAAATCAGTCTGATATGAAATTATATAAATTTTACGTTGATGACGGATATACTGGTACTGATTTTAATAGACCTGGATTTCAAGAATTAATGGCTGACATAAAAGATGCTAAAATAAATTCAGTTATTGTCAAAGATTTATCTAGAATAGGTAGAAATTATATAGAAGTAGGAAATTTTGTCGAAGAAATTGTTCCTCTTTATAAATTAAGGTTTATATCTATTAATGATAACGTTGATTCGGTTTTAAATCCACAATCTTTAACCTCTTTAGAAATACCATTTAAGAATTTAATTAACGAAGCTTACGCAAAGGATATTTCTAAAAAAGTTAGAAGTGCTTTGAGGATAAGAAAACAAAAAGGTGATTTTATAGGAGTTGTTGCTCCGTATGGATATATTAAAAATCCATATGATAAACATAAAATTATTGTCGATAAAGAAGCTAGTAATATTGTTAAAAAAATTTTTAATTTAGCTTTGAGTGGAAAAAGTAGACAAGAAATAGTTGCATATTTAAACGATTATCACATTTTAACACCAAGTTCATACATGAAAATACGAAATAATTTTAAGGGTGGTAATGTTAGTAAAATATGGTCGGTTAAAATGGTAGATAAAATTCTTAATAATAAAACGTATATTGGTTATTTGGTTCAAGGAAAAAATACTAGAATTAGTCATAAAATTCATAATTGTGTTTCCGTTAGTGAAAAGGATTGGATTATAATAAAAAATCACCATGAAGCAATTATAGAGGAAAAGATATTTAATCAAGTACAAAATGTATTATATGGTAGAAACAATATGGTAAACAGTCAAGGTAAATATAATATATTTACTGGTCATTTAAAATGTTATGATTGTGGCAGTAATCTTTATAGATCTACTAAAAGTAATGGTAAGCATGCTTTTTATTATTGTGGAACATATAAAAGAAAAAAAGGGTGTTCTAAACATTATATAACTGAAGATGATTTAATTGAATTGGTCTTATCAGTTTTAAATAAGTATATTAATATTTTGTGTGATATTGAATCAGATATTAATAAAGTTGTATTTGATTCTAAATTATATTATAATCTCGAAGTACAGAAGATAAGAAATGCTGAAATATCAGAAGAAATTAAAAAGTATGAAATGCTAATGGATGAATTACTGAAAGATTTTAAAAATAAAGAGATTAATAAGGATGAGTTTGATGACTATAGTCAAGAATATTTATATGTTTTAAACTCTTATAGAATCGCACTTGAAGAAAACCAAAAGAGCGCAGTTTCTATAAATCTTGATTGGATAAATCAATTTAAAAAAATTAAAAATATTGATATACTTAGTAAATCAATTGTTGATGAATTTATAGAAAATATATTCATACGCGAGGATGGTAGTATTAATATTGTTTTTAAATATAATAACGAGTATGAGGATGCTTTAAAGTTTCTTAAATTAAATAATGTATGATATAATATTGATGTTTATATATTAATTTTTTATACACTAAAAAAAGTATATATTGTGAAAGAAGGCAAAAAAAATGAATAAAAAAAAGTTCGACAATTCCCCAATCAACTGGTATCCAGGCCATATGGCTAAAACTAAAAGAGAAATAAGAGAAAAGATTAATCTAATCGATATAATCTATGAAGTAATAGATGCAAGAATGCCTATCTCATCTAAGATTAAAGATATTGATGATTTAATTAAAGATAAGCCTAGAATATTAATAATGACTAAGTATGATTTATGTGATAAAAAAGAAACTGATAAATTTATTAGTTATTATGAGAAATTAGGTTATAAAGTAGTACCAGTTGATCTTGCTAATAATAAGAATGTTAAAGAAGTCCTAAACTTGAGTGAAAGTGTTAGTAAAGAATTAAATGATAAAAGAAAATCTAAAGGTCTAAAACCTCGTAACTTAAGAGCCTTAATTATAGGTATACCTAATGTTGGAAAGAGTACTTTAATTAATAGACTAGTAGGTAAAAAGGCTGCAGGAGTAGGGAATAAACCTGGTTTTACCAAGAGCCTATCTTGGATTAGAATTAATAAAGATATAGATTTATTAGACTCACCTGGTATTTTATGGCCTAAATTAGAAAATCAATACGAAGCGAGGATACTTGCTATATTTTCATCTATTAAAGAAGAGATACTTAATAAAGAAGATCTAGCTTTGTTTGCTATAGATATCCTAACAAAACTATACAAAGATAAATTAGAAGACCGTTATAATATTAAAGTAGATAATATGACTAATATAGAGATTATGGAATCTATTGCTAAAAAAAGAGGCTGTGTTACTAAAGGTAATATTACTGATTATGAGAGAGTATCTAGTATTATTTTAAATGATATTAAAAATAATGCTTTTAAAGAAATAACTTTAGATAGAATAGAAAAAGACTAGAGTATGGAACCCTCTAGTCTTTTTGTGTGAGATAAACTTTGAAAGGATTTTTGTTTATTATGATATCTTTAATAAAGGAGTAATAATTATAATAAAAAACACAAGAAATTAGGTTATCAAAATAGAAATATATATACATGTACTTCATAATAAACTTTTCTCCTTTCGCTATCACTATAACAAATAGATTTAATCTTTGCAAAAAGTGAATTTTCAAAATCTGGAGCAAAAACAGGTTGAAAATTGGTCAAAAATGGCCAAATTCACGAAAATTCACTCCAAAATTAGCTCGAATTTTCAAAATTCATACTTTTTAAAAAAATACAAAAAAAGAAATGTGCGTGTACACTATCCACATTTCTTTTATTATTCCATAGCATTAACTGCTTTAGTAAGTCTTGATTTTAATCTAGCAGCTTTATTCTTATGAACTAATCCACTAGTACAAGCTTTATCAACTCTTTGTAATGCAATATTTAATTTATTAGCAGCTTCTTCTTTGTTTCCTGTGTTTACTGCTTTTTCGCAATTCTTAACAGCAGTTCTCATACTAGATCTAACTAAAGTATTAACATCTGCTTTTCTAGCATTACTACGTACTCTTTTCTTAGCACTTCTAATATTTGGCATGTTTTCACCTCACTTTTTGTAAACAATCTAATTTTACCAAATAATAGTATATTTTGCAAATATTTTTGTACTTTTTGTTAATAATATAAATAGAAAGAGGGTTGTGATTTATATGCATGAAGTGGATTTAAGTAAATATAGACTTAGAACAGACTTAATAGTAGAGCATCTTAGTAACTTTAAAGGTTATAAAAAAGAAGAGGAACAATATAAAGATATTAAAATAGAAACTATTACCTTAGATAAAGATAATGCTAAGCTTATCTCTAAAAAAGAAGGTATATATAAGACTATATATTTTGAAGATGTAACAGATGAAAATAACTTTAATAATTTATTACATGCTACTACTCTTGCTTTAAAAGACTTATTAAAGAGTATAAATATTAAAGATAATTATAGTGCTTTAATAGTTGGTCTTGGTAATAGAAAAGCAACTCCTGATGCTTTGGGACCTCTAACTATTGACTCTATCAAAATAACAAGACAAATAGTAGAGTTAGGACTACCCTTAGATTCTAAATATAGAGTAATATCTTCACTTGTCCCAGGTGTTATGGGAACAACAGGAATTGAGACTAAAGAAATAATAGAAGGAGTAATAGAAAAAACGAAACCAGACTTTTTAATCGTAATCGATGCCCTTGCCGCATCTAGTCTTGAACGTATTAATAAAACTATTCAAATAACAGATACGGGTATACATCCAGGAAGTGGGCTTTTAAATAATCGCTTTGAAATCAGTAAGGAAACACTTGGACTTCCAGTAATTGCCATAGGTATACCAACAGTAGTAGATGCGACGACTATAGTTAGTAACACTATAAATTATATCTTCAGACATTTCTCTTATGAAAAAGAAAATATTAATAATAATAAATTAAAACTAGTCCCTCAGTTTAGTAGAGATTATAAAAATCATGATAAGACCTTAGAAAGGCGCGAAAGAGAAGAAGTAATGGGCTTAATTGGTAATTTAGAAGAAGATGAGATTAAAACTTTAATTACCGAAGTACTAACACCTCTAGGTTATAATCTATTAGTAACACCTAAAGAAATAGACTTTGTTATTGAAAAGTTAAGCCTTCTTTTATCTAAAGCCTTAAATAAAAGCTTAGAATTAAACTAATTCGACATAATTTTAATAACTCTTTTATTACTATGTAATAAAGGAGATTTTTTTATGAAGAAAAAGTTTATATCAAAGAATAAAAAAACTAAAAAAATAAAACCTAAAATCATACTATTCTTTATTATGATTTTTTCTTCATTCCTTTTAACTATTAAAGCTTTATCTAAATATAATCTTCCTCATCAAAATAGTGACTTAGTAAATTTTCTAATTGAAAATAATAATCCTTTTATTGTTAATAGTAAATCTAATTATAGTTATTTTCACCAACTTATGACTAAATTAATAGATTTAGATTTAACAGATCCATTATCGATATTAGACACTAATTTTAAAGGGCTAACTAAAAAAACAGATTTAGATGATAAAAAGGTTAGAAAAGTAAGTAATGAAGATGTTGTAAATGAAGAACCAACAATATATCTATATAATTCTCATGATACTGAAGAATATAAACCCTCATCCTTTGCAGAATATAGTGTTATGCCAACAGTTAAACTATCTGATTATGTTTTAAAAGAAAAGTTGGAAGATAATGGCTTTAGTGTCTTAATAGAAGAACAATCTATTAGTAGTATTAGAAGTAGTTTAGGACTTAACTATGCTGGAAGTTATGATGCTAGCAGAGTTTTAATGGAACAAGCGAAAGTTAATTATCCTAGCCTAATCTATTTTATAGATTTACATAGAGACTCCTTATCTCATGATAAAACAACTCTAACTTATAATGATAAGAACTATGCTAAAGTAATGTTTTTAGTAGGACTAGAAAATCCTAGTTATCAGGGAAATTTAGACTTTAGTACTAAGATAAGTGAAATGACAAATGCTAAAGTACCAGGACTTTCTAAAGGTATATATGAAAAAGAAGGAGAGGGTGTAAATGGTATTTATAATCAAGACTTTTCTAATAGAACAATTTTAATAGAAGTAGGGGGACCTGAAAATACAATTGATGAAGTTTATGAGACTCTTCTTGTTTTAAGTGATGTCCTAACAGAGGTGATAAAAAGTGACCAAAACTAATCTTGCCAGACTAATTATTATTATTTTAGTATTTCTTTTCTTTGTTTTATATTTTATGCAAGCTTCAGGATATAATGAATATACTAGAAATAGAGAAAATATGTTAACCGAAGAACAAATAAAAGAGTATGAAGAAGATATTGCAGAAGGGAAAGATGTAACTATCAAAGACTATCTTAATAAAGATAAAATTAATTATGATAATAAAGTATCAGAACTAGGATTAGACTTATCAGAATTAATAGGAGATGTTTTTAATAAAGGAATGAATGCTTTCTTTGAGATGTTAAATGAAGCGGTATCTTCTTAAAAAAAATAACAATAATTATTATTTACCAAAAAGGACTATATTGGAGGTTCTTATAGGTTAAAAGCAGGATTAATACCATTTGATGAATTAGTTTTAGATGCAGAAAATCCTTATATCATAAGTTAGATATCATTATACTTAAAGAGATATTTCTTAATGATGTCTCTTTTTCTTTATAATTATTTATGATAAAATATGTAACGAAAAGGACTGATGTTATGAAACTTTTAGGAGTTATAAGAGATAAAAATTATTTAGAATACTTAGATAATGGTTTAGATGGGTTGATTTTACCATTAGAAAAGTTTTCTGTTGATTATTTTAAGTATTATAGTATTGATGATATAAAAGAACATAAGAAAAGTACTGATAAACTATGTTTTGTAGTTATAAATAAGATGATATTTAATAATGAGTTAGAAGATTTACTTAATGTATTAAAAGAACTAGAAACATTAAAAGTAGATGGAGTTTTCTTCTATGATTTAGCAGTTCTCAATTTAGTCAAAGAAAATAAAATAAACATTGACTTAATCTATAATGGAACTCATATGGTTACGAATAGTGATACTATTAATTTATATTATGATTTAGGAGTTAAAGGAGCCTATCTATCTAATGAAATAACTAAAGATGAGGTACTTAATATAAGACATAATACTAAAAGTGATTTATTTATTTTATTACTTGGTAATCCTGTAGTTGCCATGTCTAGAAGAAGTTTACTTACTAGTTATTTTGCAAATAAAAATAAAAGTAAAAGCGATTTAATTACTATTAAAGAACCTAAGAGTGGACAGGAGTTCTTAGTTAAAGAAGATAGTAATGGGACAACCTTCTTTTATAATAAACGTCTTAATTTAAGTAATGTTTATAAGGAGTTAGTTGATAATGACATAAATTATGGAATTATAGAACACGGAGAATTTAGTAGTGATGAGTATAAACAATTAATTAAAGCTTTTGTTCATTTTGACAAGAAAAAAATAGATGAGTTAGCAGGACATAATAGAGGGTTCTTATATAGAGAAACTATTTATAAAGTAAAGTAGAGGTGAGTATTTATGAAACAAATTATTTTTGCAACTTCAAATGAATCTAAAGCAAAGAGATTTAGTAAAGGATTAAAAGAACATGGAATAGAAGTATTATCTTTAAAAGATATAGATATGAAATTAGATGTAGAAGAAGATGGAGATACTGCTATTGAAAATGCTTTAATAAAAGCAAGAGAGTGTTATAGACTTACAAAAAAGCTTTGTATGGGTATGGATGATACACTATATATGGAAGGTGTTCCTGAAGATAGACAACCTGGATTATTTGTTAGACGTGTTAATGGTAAGAGCCTAACTGATGAAGAGGCACTTGATTACTATACGAATTTAGTAAAAGAATATGGAAAAGACGGGAAAATTAATTGTAAATGGGTATATGGTTTAGCAGTTATTAATGAAAAGGGTGAGGAAGCTACATATAGTTGGTCTAAAGATGATTTTTATATGGTAGATAAGCCTAGTGATAAGATTAATCCAGGATACCCCTTAAATTCTATATCTAAATATAAAAAACTTGATAAATATTTTACGGATGTTACAGATGAAGATATGAAGTTACTAGAAGTAAATGAAGATGATGTAGTAGACTTTATTGCAAGTCATATATAAATAAGAAAGTAGTGATGTTATGAAAAAAATAGAGTTACTAGCACCAGCAGGTGATTTAGAAAGACTTAAAGTAGTCTTATTATACGGTGCTGATGCTGTTTATGTAGGAGGAGAAAAGTTAAGTTTAAGAGCGAATGCTACTAATTTTAGTTTAGATGAATTAAAAGAAGGATGTACTTTCGCTCATAATTTAGGTAAAAAAGTATATCTAACCGCTAATATTGTCTTTCATGATAAAGATAGATTAGGTATGGAAGAGTATATTAAAGAAGTTATAGAAGCAAGTATTGATGCTTTTATTGTTAGTGATTTATATCTTGCCAAATATATTATAGACAATTATAAAAATGTAGAGGTACATATATCAACACAAGACTCTATTACTAATAAAGATGCTGCAATGTTTTATAGAGACTTGGGAGCAAGTAGAGTTGTTCTTGCAAGGGAGTTATCTAAAGATGAGATAAAAGAAATATCAAGTATACCTAATCTAGAAACAGAAGTCTTTATTCATGGAGCGATGTGTACTTGTTTTAGTGGTAGATGTGCTTTATCTAATTATGTTACTAATAGAGATGCTAATAGAGGTGGATGTGCCCAAGTATGTCGTTTTGCCTTTGATTATAAAGATAATGATAAATTTACTCTTGCTACAAAAGACTTAAATATGGCAAGCTACATTAAAGACTTAATAGATATTGGTGTTAGTTCCCTAAAAGTAGAAGGTAGAATGCGTAGCCTTTATTACCTTGCTACCGTAATAGGTAGTTATAGATTTTTAATAGATAATATTTATGATGGAACTTTAACTGATGAGAAATTACTTGAGTATGAGAAACGTCTTGACTCTGTCGCTAATCGTGATACAACAAGTCAATATTTTAACCATCTAGCAGATGTAACTGACCAATATTATACAGGTAGACAAGAAGTATCTAATCAAGAGTATTTAGGACTTATAATAGGTTATGATGAAGAAATGAAATCTATTGTCTTAAAAGAACGTAACTACTTTAAAGTAGGTGATGAAGTAGAAATATTTACACCAACAGGAGAGATTTATCCTTATAAAATAGAGACTATCTATAATGAAGATAATGAAAAAATAGATGTTGCAAGACATCCTGAAGAAATATTAAAATTACCATTTGATACAAGACTTATTCCTTATTCTATGATAAGATTAATTAGAAAGGGTAAATAAACTTTCAATATAAATTAATAAGGAGAAGTAGTTATGAGTAGTAAAGAATATTATTATGTTCCAGTTTATGTTATGCTTGCCGAAGATTTTGTTTGTGGAGATGTTGATTTTATGTTTTTAGATAAGATAATCGTATCTAAAACTAAAACAGGTTATGAAGAGTTAGATGGCTTTAATAACTTTGTTATCTTAAAATCAGAAAGAGATGAAAGTAAGAAATTAAATATTGTTAATTATGATGATTGTCTATATTTAAATGAAGATGATATTACTGAAGAGAATAGAGTAATGATTAATCACATCTTTAACAGAGATAATTATGTTAAAGATAATTTTGATAATTTTGTTAAGATGAAAAGGGGAAATGTGAAAACTAAAAAGTATTATACAGGGAAGAAGTGATTTAATGGGAAGTTTTGAGAAAGCGAAAGAGAACTTTTTAAGCAAAGAAAAAGATTTAAGTCCTTATGCTACTAAAAGTAATGATGCTATTAGGTTTAAAGAAGAAAAGGAAGATATTCGTCCTCCATTTTTTCATGATATAGATAGAATAATTCATTCTTTATCTTATACAAGATATTTAAATAAAACCCAAGTTTATACACTAAACTCTAATGACCATGTCAGTAGAAGAATTACTCATGTCCAGTTAGTTAGTAAGATTGCAAGGACAATTGGTAGAGCCTTAAACTTAAATGAGGACTTAATAGAAGCGATTGCTTTAGGTCATGATATTGGTCATACTCCTTTAGGACATACGGGGGAAGCAATATTAAATAGATTATCTTTAAAAGAACTAGGAGAGTATTTCGCTCATAATATTCAAGGTGTTAGATACTATATGGATGTTGCAAAAGATGGAGAAGGACTTAATTTAACACTTCAAACTTTAGATGGTATTATGACTCATAATGGGGAGATGTTAAGTCCTATCTATGAACCTATGAAGAAGGATAAGAATGAGTTTTTAAGAGAATATAATGAAAGTTATAAAGACTTAGAGAAATCTAAAACTTATCGTCCTATGACTTTAGAAGGTTGTGTAGTTAGAATTAGTGATATTATTGGCTATATTGGTAGAGACATAGAAGATGCTATTATGATAGATAGATTTAAAAGAATTGATATACCAGAAAGTATTAGAGATGTATTAGGTGATAATAATAGAGATATTGTTAATACTATTGTCTTAGATATTATTAATGAAAGTATAGATAAACCTTATATTAAGATGAGTGATAAAGTCTATAATGCTCTATTCGCTTTAAAGAAATTTAATAATGAAAATATTTATAAGTATTCTATGACTAAAGAAGAATTAAATTATTATGAAGCTGGTATCAATAAACTATATAATATTTACTTAGATGATATAAAGACAAGTAATAAAGAAAGTGATATCTATAAAATATTTTTAAATCATCAAGATAAAAGATATTTAGAATCTACTAATATTAAAAGATGGGTGATAGATTATATCGCTGGTATGACTGATGACTTTTTGATAAGAGAGATTAAAAATCATGAGTAGAGTGTTAGAGTGTAGTACTTTAGTTAATGTTATACTTACTAAAGTAAAGAAAGGTCTTAAGAAAAGCACCCCTTTTCTTGCTATCATTAGCTTCAATAAATCTAAATATAGTGAGTTATTAATAGATAAATGTCTTGAACTTGATATCCATTTTAAACATTATAACTTAGATAATACTAATACAAAGGGTGTTACTTCTTTAATAGATGAATTGAATAAAGATGATGAAATAACTGGTATTTTATTAGTAGAACCTCTTCCTATAAATATAGATAAATATGCTTGTTATGATGAGATAGATATAAATAAAGATATAGATGGTGTTAATCCCATTAATCAGTATTATTTATCTATAAATAGACCTAATATAGTTAATTCTACTGTTCTTGCCGTTATAAAGATATTAGAGTCTTATAATATCTCTTTAAGTGAGAAAAATGTCACTATCATTGGTAGAAGTTATAATATCTCTAGGCCTCTTGCAAGTTACTTAATAAATAGTGATGCAACAGTTAGTATATGTCACTCTAAGACTAGAGATTTAGTTAGTTTGTTAAAAAACAGTGATATTGTGATAAGTGTAACAGGTGTTAACAATCTTTTTAGAAGTAGTGATTTAAAAGATGACTGTATTGTTATAGATGTAGGTTTAGGTGATGTCTTAATAGATAGTGATAATATTAGTTATACACCTAAAACTAAGGGAGTAGGTCCTTTATCTATTGCCTTTCTATTAGAAAATTTAGTTACATCTTGTAAAAAGTTAAAATAGAAATTATAATAAATATGGAAAGAAGGTATGATTAATGAAAATTTATGTATGTAAAAAATGTGGAAATGTTATATTAAAGTTAGAAGATAAAAGTGAGGCTTTAGTATGCTGTGGTGAAAAGATGACATTAGTTGAAGCGAACACAACTGAAGCGGCTACTGAAAAACATTTACCAGTATATGAGATTAAAGATGGAATGATTAATATCAAAGTAGGAGAAGTAGAACATCCAATGACAGATGAACATTATATTTCTTTTATAATTCTTGCAAGTGATGATAATTATATGATTAAGAAGTTAAAAGCAGGAGATAAACCAGAAGCAAGTTTTCCTTATGATAAATCATATAATAAAATCTATGCTTATTGTAATTTACATAGTCTTTGGCTTACTGAGATTAAATAATTATGAATATTTATCATGAATTAAACAAAGTAATAGATTATATAGAAGATAATTTAGAAAATGATATAGACTATGAAAAAATCGCTAGAATTCTAGGAGTTAATGTCTATACTGCTAAAAAACTCTTTAGTCTTCTTTGTAATAATACCATAACAGAATATGTTAGAAAAAGAAGACTAACTTTATCTTTTTATGATTTAACTGTAAAAAATGAGAAAGTAATAGATGTTGCATTTAAATATCACTATGATAATCCAACATCTTTTTCTCGTGCTTTTTATAAGTTTTATGGTGTTAAACCTAGTAAGGCAAAAGACTTAAAGAAAGGTATTAAAACTTTTCCTAAAATTGTCTTTAAAGAAGAAATAACTGATAGTAGTGATTTAATATATAATATTATATCTTTAGATGAATTTACTTTATATGGAGTAGGAACTAAGACTACAAGTGATACTATTAAGAGTGATGCCCCAAGATTTTTTGATGAATGTATCAATAAATTTAATAGGCATCCTAATTATGGTATGGTTACTTATGAAGATAGATATACTAGCGATAACTTTGAATATTGGTGTTTATATAAAGAAAAATTATCTGGATTATCTAAATATGTTATTCCTAAGAGTAAATGGATTGTCTTTATAATAGATTCCCAGGAAGCGAAAGATATTAGGAGAGTTAGTCAAAAGTTTTATAAGACAATGTTTTTAAATTTGCAATATAATATTAGACCCTTACCAGAACTTGAATATTATCATGATGGAATAACAGAGTTTTTAATACCTATAGAAGATTAACAAGAAATAAATTTACGAAAACTCGTACTATGAAAGATACGAGTTTTATGTTGTACTAAATACGAATACGTTTATTTGGAATTAGATGACTTTCTATAATCTAAAAATTGTAGAAAGGGGCAAGATATATGAACAAACATGAAAAATCATACTTTATAATTATCATTATCTTGTTATTCATTATTATCACCTTAATCTTTAGATAATAATAACATCTAATTTCTCTTGGAATTAGATGTTATCTAAAAAAACACATTTTTTGAAAGCATCTATTCTAATAGATGTATTCATTTCTATTTTATGAAGAATTTCTTCATATATGTATTGTATCACACTTTTCTATAAATTAATAGACCAATTTTTACCTAAAAACTGACAAAATATAGAATATAAATGTCAGTTTTTTCCTTTAGTTCTATGTTAAACTTCACTAAAGGGGAGTTTTAACATGGTAGTTCAATCTATTTATCTAAATACAGATAATGTTTCAAAAGATGCTTGGCAAGAATTAATAGATTATATATGTAAATATAATGGTTATTTTAGAAAATTTAAAATAGTTATAGAAATATTTAATAATAAATTAAAATATTATTTAGTTACTAAATATAGAGTTCCACCAACAATTAATTCCATAGATGACTTTTTAATAAAAGAAGAAGATGTAAATATAGAAATAGATTATATAAAAAATAAACCTATTATTTTAGATGTAGATAAAAATGTTGTTGAACTTTTTGATATTAGTAAATTAAAACATAATAGGGAACTTAAATATATTATTATTAATGTCATTCCTTTTTTTAATAAGAGACTATTTAAGACTTATTTATTCTTTAAAAATAGTAATAACTATATTAGAAGAAGATTTATGCTAGCAAGACCTACTTATTTACTTAGTATTGATTTTAGTAATAATAAAAGATTTTCTTATGAGAAGAAAAACAAGTATTTAAACTTAGAAAAAATATTACCTCTTTTAACTAGTAATAATACTGGTGTTTTTAGTGTTGATGCTTTTCCATATCTAAATAGTGATTTATATCTTGATTATAAAGATTATGACTTTTTTAAACATTCCCTAATAGTTGGTAGTAGTGGAAGTGGTAAATCTAAATTAATTAGTCTTTTAATTAAGAATATAATGTTAAATAGTGATGATTATAAAGTAGTAGTAATAGACCCTCATGCTTCAATAGAAAAAGATATTGGAGGATTAGATAAGACTAAAGTAATAGATTTCTTTAATGAAAGTTGTGATTTATTCTTATCTAGTAGTAGTGATATCGTTATTAAAAATGAACTGTTATTATCAGTGTTTAAAAACTTAATGAAAGATGGGTATAATTTAAAATTAGAAAGAGTCTTAAGATATACAATTAATCTATTACTTGTAAAAGAAGATTTCTCATTTCTAAATATTAGAAAAGTCTTATTAGATTTAGAATATCGTAATAATCTAGTAAAAGAGTTAACTCCTAAACTAAATGATACAGTTGTTTCTTTCTTTTTAACAGAGTTTAATGACTTAAAAACTAATTATTATAATGAGAGTATTTCTCCTATAATTAGTTTTATTGATGAGATGTTAGTATTTTCTACTTTTGAGAAGAAAAAAATAGGCATAAGTGATGTTATAAAAGATAATGACTTAACAATATTTTCTTTAGATAGAAGTATTTTAGGTGATAATATAGTTAAGACTATATCTTCTTTAGTAATGGAAGAAATACTTGAATCTGCTATTGAAAATAGAATAAATAAAAAACTAATTTTAGTTGTCGATGAAGTATCATTACTTGAAAATCCTATTATGGAGAGAATTTTATCAGAAGCAAGGAAATTTGATATCGCTCTTATTCTAACAGAACAGTATTTTGGACAGATTAGTAAGAAGTTACAAGATGCTATATTTGCAAATGTCATTAATTATTATGTTTTTAGAACTTCAAGAAGTGATGCAGTTATATTAAAAGATGTTTTGAATATTAAATTTGCAAGAAGTGTAATTGATGATGATAAGATTAATTTATTAACTGGTTTAAATAATAGAGAAGTGGTAGTAAGAATAAGTAAGAATGGTAAAATTCTTCCTGTCGTTAAAGCGAAAACAACTGATTTTGTGGCAATTCCATTAATTAGAGATAAGAGAAACAAAGAAAATATTGTTAAGAATATATCTACTAGTATTAAGACGAGCTTTTCTAATTTTACAACAAGAAGACTAAAAGATATTTTAATTACTTTATCTAATAGCAGAAAAAAAGGAAGTAATAAGTATGAGTAGGGAAGATACCTTAGTGATTATAAATAAGATATTTAAAGCTGTTTTTTTAGTTGATAATAAAGGTTCATTAGATGATATTTATAAAAAATATGCTTTTGATATTAAACTGCCACGAAAAGTATATGATAGTATAACTCATGAAGAGACATATACTGATTTTGATAATGCTACTAAATTTATTACTAAAGATAATATGGAAAATTTAGATAGTAGTAAGGGCTTTATGATGGAAAAAAGAGATTTTAATTCATTAGAAGAATTAATTAATACCTGGGAAGAGATTAATACTATTACTACAGAGCGTTGTTATAATTCTACATATGTTAGTAAAAGTGATACTATATATGATTCTAGTTATGTCTATAATTCTACTAACTGTTCTAACTGTAAAAATATAGTATTTTGTGATGGATGTGGGAGAAGTGAATTCTTATTAGCTTCTCAACGTAGTGGAAATTGTACCTTTTCTATTAGAATAGATGACTCTAATAATTGTAGTAACTCCTATAGTGTTATTTGTTCTAATAAAATAAGTAACTCTTTATTTATTCAAGACTGCTTTAACCTTGATGAGTGTATGTTCTGCTCTCATATTGCTAATAAAAAGTATTGTATTTGTAATATGCAGTATGAAAAAGAGACATATTTTTCTCTTAAGAAGACAATTGTTGAATGGATTGTTAATTCTTAGTATCATTTTAAAGTGTAATGCATAATATACTAAAGAAATTTATGAAAATAATGCTTGATATTTTTGTAAATTTGTGCTAAAATTTTAGTCGTATTATGGTTAGGGAGACCTAGCCTATTATTATAAATTTTGAGGTGATTACAATGGGAAACAAAAAAACAGTTTATTTAACAGAAGAAGGACTTAATGATTTAAAAAATGAATTAAGTGAATTAATAAATGAAAAAAGACCTGCTAATATACAGGCCATTAAGGAAGCACGTAGTTTAGGCGATTTATCTGAAAATGCTGACTACGATGCTGCTAAAAATGAACAAGCACAAATTGAAGGTAGAATTAAAACTATAGAGAAGATGCTTGAAAATGTAGAAATAATTAAAGATATTCCTAAAGATGTAGTAGGACTTGGTAGTACAGTTTCTATTAAGTATGTAGATGATGAAGATGATACTGATGAATACCAAATAGTAGGTAGTCAAGAAGCTGATCCTTTCGAAGGAAGAATCTCTAATGAAAGTCCTATCGCTAAAGCTCTACTTAATCATAAAGTAGGAGATGTTATTACTGTAGAAAGTCCTAATGGAAGTTATGAAGTTGAAATAACTGCAATAAAATAGTCCATAGGGCTTTTTTTAAGATAAGGCATTGACCTTATCTTCTATAAAATGGTGGATACATAGGATATACTGGATAGAATGGGTATATTGGATAATAAAAGTTAGGTCTATTATAACTACCTAGCCCATATCCTATAACACCCCCAACAATTAAAGGAATAAAACCATTTCTATTATTATTTTGGTAAATTGGTCTATTGTACATAATTAATCCTCCTTTATTTGTAGTTTATGTCTAATAGTCAAATAGTAAAGTTTTTCTGCCTAAAAATTGTAAACTATTATTTGCAAAAGGTTAAGTTTGTGTTACAATTAATTTAAGTTAGAGGTGATGATAGTGAAAAGTAAAAAGAAACAAAAACAAAATTATGTAATTTTAGTAGTTATATATATCGTAGTAATAATCCTAGTTTTATATTTAGCCAGTTTATATAATACATATAAGAATTATCAAAAGGAAATACCTGTCTTACAAAATGTTATTTCCGAAATTAATCCAAATGAGGTTGAACATTATTTAACAGAAAATCCTTCTCCAATATTATATTTGTGTGCTGCAAGTGATAGTGAATGTAGAGAATTTGAGGAAACAATAAAGTCACCTTTAGAGAAGAATAACTATGAGGATTTAGTATATGTTAATTTAGAAGATGTAGATGATAAGACTTCTTTTATACAAAATTTATTAGATAAATATGGCTCAGATTTTAGTATTGGAAGAGTACCATGTTTGATTAAGTTTACAGAAGGAAAGATTACAGCGGTTGAAGATGGGCTTAATGGAGCATTATTAACTAGAGATGAAGCTTTAAACTTTCTTGATATTAATGATAAAGCAGGACAATAAGTCTTGTTTTAGTTTGGAGGTGTTATTATGAATCATATAGTTTTGTTTGAACCTGAAATACCACAAAATACTGGTAATATCATGAGAACTTGTGTAGGGACTAATACAAAATTACATTTAATTAAACCATTAGGATTTTCTTTAGATGATAAGCATCTTAAAAGAAGTGCAGTTAACTATATAGAAAAACTAGATTATGAAGTCTATGAGAATTGGGATGATTTTACATCTAAAAATAAAGGCATATATTATTATCTAACAAGATATGGAAGAAAGCCCCATACTAGTTTTGATTATAGTAATAAAGAAAATTTAGATTTATATTTTATCTTTGGTAAAGAATCTACTGGTATTCCTAAAGAAATATTAAAAGATGACTTATCACATTGTCTTAGGATACCAATGACATCTAATATTAGAGCTTTAAATGTTTCTAATAGTGTGGCTATAGTTATATATGAAGCCTTAAGACAACAGAATTTTAATGATTTACTTAAGGAAGAGCCAGAAGGTGGTCCTTTTAAAGGGGCAGATTATTTAGAAAGATAATATATATTAATTGCTCATACAAAAAAATGTTTGACAAACTGGGAAAAATATGATAATATATCAGCACGCAGTAAGAAAGGAGCAATTAATGAATAGATATCAAATAAGAGAAAAGTCATATACTGAAGCTTTAGCATCATCACGTGTTGGAGGCAATTTAGCTAATAGTATAATTAGAACAATGCCTAATATGACATCTCAATTTGCAACTATTGTAAATGATACTGAAGTTACAAAATCAGGAAATAATAATTTTGATTTAGCATATTTTCAAATGCTTGCTAGTCAAAAAGCATCTAGAAATTTAGATTATATGAGAGAACAAGTTAATATGCATTATGGTAATAAAAAAAGATAATCGTTTGTGACGACTATCTTTTTTATATTAAGCAGCTTGTTTATCTTGTTTTCTTAAACTTCTTATTTCTCTTGCACTCATTCTAATTTTAGTTCCATCTTCAAGTCTTATTACTTGTAAATTTGGTTTTTGTTGTCTTTTAGTAGCATTTAAAGCATGTGATCTACTATTTCCAGTTAAAGGCTTTTTGCTAGTAACTTTCTTTGCCATAATAATTCCTCCTTTACTAAACGTTTCTGCTTTATAACTTTACCATATTTATGGTATAAAGTCAAATAAAATCGCATAAAAATATTGACTCTACATACATCTGTATGATATAAAAGAAGAAAGGAGAGTGATTGTTATGTTCAATATGCTTTATGTTAAGAGTAATTACTCTCTTTTATCTAGTCTTTTAACAATAGATGATATTATAGATTACAACATTAAAAATAATAGAACTAGTGCTGTTATTTGTGATGATAATATGTATGGAACAATGGAGTTTATTAAGAAGTGTAATCTTAAGAAAATAAAACCTGTTGTTGGTTTAGAAGTTTCTATTAATAATTATAAAATCTTACTATATATAAAAAATTATCAAGGTTACCTTAATCTAATTAAAATATGTACAAGAGTAAATGATAATAGTATAACTTTAGAAGATATTATTAACTATAAAGATAATCTTTTCTTTTTAGTTCCTTATTCTAGTTTAGACTTTTACTTAGAATATAGAGATAAAATTAAGGATATTTATCTTGGCTTTAGTAATAAGAAAGAAGAAAGTGAGGCTTTAATTATTACTAAAGATATAGTTTATTTAAAGCCTTGTTTATATAAGAGTAGGGAATATAGTAATTATTTAAAATATTTATATTTAATTCGTGATGGTAAGACTATAAATGATAATATTAGTTATGATATTTTAAATAAAGAGTTAGAAGTTACTGATGTTATTAATACTTATGATAATATAGGACTTCTTAATACTTTGAAGATAGTAGATGAATGTAATTTAGAGTTTCCTAAGCCTAGTTTATTACTACCTATATATGAATGCCCTAAGGGAGTAGATTCATCTATCTATTTAATTTCCCTTGCTAGGGCAGGACTTACTAAAAGACTTAATAATAATGTTTCTAAGGAGTATCTTGATAGATTAAGTTATGAACTTAATATCATTAAAATACTTGGCTTTTCTAACTATTTTCTTGTTGTTTATGACTTTATTAGATATGCTAAAAAGAAAGGAATATTAGTAGGGCCTGGTAGAGGTAGTGCAGCAGGAAGTTTAGTAGCATACTCTCTTGGTATTACAGAAATAGACCCTTTAAAATATAATTTACTATTTGAAAGATTTTTAAATCCTGAACGTAAGACTATGCCTGATATAGATACAGATATACCTGATATATATAGAGATGATATTATTAATTATGTTACTGAAAAATATGGTAAAAAAAGAGTATCTGGTATCGTTACTTTCGGTACTCTTGCTGCTAAACAAGTATTAAGAGATACTTCTCGTATTTTTAATGTGCCTTTATATAAAGTAGATAGACTAACATCTTTTATTCCTGTTATGTCGCATAGAAAATTAATTGATTTTTATAAAGAAAATGAAAAGTTTAGAGAATATATAAATAGTGATGAAGTATTATCTAAAGTTTATAAAGTATCATCTATTATTGAAGGTTTCCCAAGACAGATTGGGACTCATGCAGCGGGTATTGTTATGTGTAAGAAAGACTTAGATGAAGTTATTCCTTTAACTAAAAGTGATGATATGTACTTAACGGGATACTCTATGAATTATTTAGAAGAGTTAGGTCTATTAAAGATGGACTTTCTTGGAATTAGGAACTTAACTATTATTATGAACGTTATAGATATGGTTTTAAAAAATAGAGGAGTTGAGATTGACTTTAATACTATTCCTTTAGATGATAGCGAAGTTTATAATCTTTTTGCAAGAAGTGATACAAGTGGTATCTTTCAGTTTGAATCTAATGGAATGAGGAGTTTCTTAAGAAAGCTTAAACCAAGTAGTTTTGATGATTTAATTGCGGCGATTGCCTTATTTAGACCTGGGCCTGCTGAGAATATTGATTTATATATTGCAAGACGTGAAGGAAGAGAGAAAGTTATTTATCAAGATAAAGTATTAGAGCCTATCTTAAAAGAGACTTATGGTATTATGATATATCAAGAGCAGATAATGCAGGTAGCTCATGCTTATGCAGGTTATTCTTTAGGAGAAGCCGATATTTTAAGAAGGGCGATTAGTAAGAAAAAGGTAGATGTTTTAAAGAACGAAGAGAGTAAGTTCATAAGTAAAGCGAAAGCCTTAGGACATGATGATGCTACTTCTAAGACAATATTTTCAAGTATCCTTAAGTTTGCAGGTTATGGTTTTAATAAATCTCATGCTGTCGCTTATTCGCTTGTCGCTTATAAAATGGCTTATTTAAAAGTACATTATAAGTTAGAGTTCTATGCTAATTTGCTTAATAATGTCATTGGAGCGACAGGAAAGATGCAAGAATATATAAGAGAAGTTAGAAGTCATAATCTAAAAGTCTTAAAACCTGATATTAATAAAAGTACTAATAGATTTGTTATAGATAATAATAACATTATCTTTCCTTTTTCTACTATTAAAGGAGTAGGGACAAGTGTTTCTAGTTTAGTGTTAAAGGCAAGAGATAAAGAGTTTACTGATATATATGATGCTTTCTCTAAGTTAGTTAGAGGGGGAGTTACCAAAAAACAATTAGAGTCTTTAATAAATGCAGATGCCTTTAGGAATTTAGGATATAATAAAAAGACACTTATTACTAATTTAGATAGTCTTGTTAATTATGGTAGTTTAACTATAGATTTAGATGAGAGTTTAGTCTTGAAACCAGAGATTATTATTACTAATGAATTCCCAAGTAGTGTTTTATTAGAACAAGAGATAGAGTGTTTTGGTTTTTATATCAGTAATCATCCAGTAACTGCTTATAAAAGTAAGTATCAAAATATTATTAGTATTAATAATTTAAGTAATTACTTTAATAGAATAGTTAGTGCAATGGTAATGGTAGAGAAAGTTAAAGCGATTAAGACTAAGAAAAATGAAGATATGGCTTTCATAACTGCTAGTGATGAGACAGGTTCTATTGATTTTATCTTCTTCCCTAGAGTATATAAAAATAATATGGATATTAAAAAAGGAGATATTTGTATATTTACAGGAACAGTAGAGAAAAGGTATGATGAGTTACAGTTAGTCGTTAGTAAAGTAGAGTATGTAAGGAGAGAAAATGAAGAAGAGTAATATTATTTTATCGAGTTTATTAGTTATAGTTTTATTAGGGATAGATTTAGGCTTAAAATATATAGTTAGTAGTTATTTAACAACTGTTAATATTATAGATAACTTCTTTTCTCTAACTTATGTCTTAAATGATGGGGCAGCATTTTCTCTATTTGCAAGTAGAATTTATCTATTAATACTTATCGCTATAATTTGTTTGTTCTTTATAATATATGAATTAAAAAATAATCTAGATGATAGAGTCCTTTCTATTGGTTACTCTTTAGTCTTAGCAGGATTATTAGGTAATTTTATAGATAGATTAATAGATGGTTATATAGTAGATTATTTATCATTTAAAATACTAGGATATAACTATCCTATCTTTAACTTTGCCGATATCCTAATAGTGGTTGGAATAATTATCGTAATAATAAAAGAAATATTAAAAGAAAGAGGTAAAAAAGATGAAGTTAGAAGTAAGTAGTGAAGGAAATAGACTTGATAGTTATATTGCAAGTAACAGTGATTTATCTAGGAGTAGAGTATCTAAGTTAATTAGTGATAATAAAGTACTTGTTAATGGTAAAGAGAAAAATGCTAGTTATAAAGTAAAAATAGGAGATATTATTGAAGTTAGTGTTGATGAAGATATAAATCTAGACGACTTACAGCCTACTAATATTCCTCTTGATATTGTTTATGAAGATGAGTACTTACTAATCATTAATAAACAAAGTGGACTTGTAGTTCATCCTGCTCCAGGGCATGTTACAGATACTTTAGTTAATGCTTTATTATATCACTCTAAAGTAAGTAAAGATGGCACCTTTAGACCAGGTATTGTTCATAGACTTGATAAAGATACAAGTGGTTTAATGGTAGTGGCAAAAGATGCTAAAACAATGGAATTACTTAGTGAGATGATTAAAAATAAAAAAATAGAAAGACATTATCTTGCAATAGTAGATGGAGTTATCTTACATGAGACTGGTACTATAGATGCTCCTATTGGAAGAGATGAGAATAATAGACAAAAGATGGCCGTGACTGCTCATAATAGTAAAGAGGCGATAACTAACTTTAGAGTGTTAAAAAGATTTAAAAATAATACCTTAATAGAATGTATCTTAGAGACAGGTAGAACTCATCAGATAAGAGTACATCTTAATTACATTAAACATCCAGTTAGTAATGACCCTTTATATGGTAATCATAAAAATACTACAGAGTTTGGACAAATGTTACACTCTAAGAGTATTAGATTTATCCATCCTATTACAGGCAAAGAGTTATATTTTGAACAAGAGCCTCCTAAAGAATTTTTAAATTATTTGAAGAGTTTGGATAATGAAGAAAAAACTTTTGACTAATATATAATATTTAGTGTAGTATATAAGTATTGAGCAGAAATGCTTTATACTAATGTCAGGTGTCGTTAGACATTTTACAAGGTTAGTCAAAGAGTGCTAGCCTTTTTATATTTAATAGATTAATATTAAATTATAATTAAAGTAATAATACTAAAGTTAAGAATAAAATATTGTAAATTATTAAAATATTTGGAGTGTGAAAAAAATGAAAGATAAAAATATAGATATTAATATTGGTAAGGAAATGTTTAATAAAGCTTTAGATTTTTTGAATTATAGATATGGTGAAAATAAAGCAGGTGGTGTAGCAGTATTAAGGATAGAAACAGGCGATTATTTAATTTCTGTTTGGGATGAAGAGAAAAATGATAGTGCTTATCTATGTGCTGAAACTGGAGCAATATGTGAAGCTCATAAATTGAATAAGAAAGTTACACATTCTTTATGTGTTTGTAGGCAAAAAGATGATACACCTTATGAAATATTATCTCCATGCGGAATATGCCAAGAAAGATTATTTTACTTTGGCAAAGGTGTAAAGTGTGCTATTTCTACAAAAGATAACAGTGTTGTATTTAAAACTTTAGAAGAATTACAACCTTATTATTGGTTAGACAAAAAGTAAGAAAAATGTGAGGAATAAAATATGAATGTAAATAACAAAGAATTTTTAGAGTTTTTAGTGAAAGCTAAGAAGAGTACTTATGCTAATAGTGATGCCCCTAAAGTCTTATCTAGCAGATTAAAGTCAAAAGATTATGAGTTTACAGATGGCAATTTTACTTATCATGATACTTATTTTGGTGGAGTTAAATTTATGGGCGAAGAAGTAGTTTATTATAATGATAATATTCTTTGGGGTATGAATTATTATGGAGTTACAATAGATGATAGTTTAACTGAAGAAGTGATGGATAAAGTCTTAAGAGTCGCTCTTATGAAAGTAGGAGAAGATAAGGAAGTTATTCCTGTTAGAGGACCTAAAGAGTTTGTAAATGAAGATTATCTTTATACTTTTAACGTAGATGGAGATATGGAAAACTTTGTAGGTACTGAACAAATATATAAAGATAAAAAGCTAATATATGAATTAAAATGTCATGGAGGAATTATAAAGTGAAAGTATTAAGTTTAACTGAACCATATGCAACTTTAATAAAATTAGGTAAAAAGAAAATAGAGACAAGAAGCTTTAAAACTAATTATAGGGGAGAGTTATATATTCATGCTAGTTCTACTAAGATACCTAAAGAGTGGAAGAATAATAAAGAGTTGATGAGCCTTGTTAATGTTAATGAGTTGAATTTTGGATTAATCATTTGTAAATGTAAATTAGTAGACTGTGTCTATATGGATGAAGAGTTTTTAGATAAAATAAAGAAAGATAAGCTAGAGTTTATCTGTGGTGATTATAGACTTGGAAGATATGCTTGGATATTAGAAGATATTGAAGTATTAGATAAACCTATATTTGCTAAAGGAAAGTTAGGTATTTGGAATTATGAAGAAGATACTAATAAGTGATTATGATGGAACATTTTATCAAAATTATATAGATATTAAGAAAAATATAGATAAAGTAAATGAATTTAGAACTTTAGATAATCTTTTTGTACTTGCTACAGGGAGAAGTTATGTTGATTTAAAACAAAAGATAGATAAATATGAGATACCTTATGATTATTTAATATTAAATCATGGAGCTTTACTATTATCTAAAGACTTAGAGATTATTAAAGTATTTACTTTGGATAAAGAGTTAGTTGATAGTATTTTAGAGTATGTAAGTGATAATAAAGATATATGCGATGTAATATTAATTAGTACATTTGATAAAAATGTAACAGATACTTCTAATATAGTTAAAATAATGTTAAAACTGTGTAGTTATGATAAAGCTTTAAAAGTTAAAAATTATATAGATGATAGATATACTAATATAAGAGGTTATCTTGTAAGAGATGAAGAACATTATTTAGTAGAGATTGTTTCAAGTGAAGCTAGCAAGTCTTTGATGATAGATAAGATATTAGATAAAGAAAAAATAATAAAGAAAAATGTCTATACTATTGGTGATGGTATTAATGATATAGATATGATTAGAGATTATAATGGCTATAGAGTTAGGAATTCTTGTAAAGAATTAGTTTCTGTTACTGATAGAGTTATTGATAATGTTAGTGATTTAATTAGTAGGATATCTAATTGATTTAGAATGTGTTTATTTCTTATATAAAATATGTTAAAATATATAGCGAGGGGCGATGTCTATGGAAGAACATGTTATAGATATGAATGAGAAAAATACTCTAGCGATGAAGCTTCTTCATTACTTTATTACAGAAAAAGGTTATACTCCTATAATATTACAAGGAGCTGAAGATGAGATTTGGCTTGAAAACCTAGATGAAGATTATAAAGTTGTTAGATTAGTAATGAGATATATTCATAATGATGAACAATATAAATTTGATATATTTAAGACTAATAGAATCTTAAGAAAAATAAAGAAAAAGACTTTATCATTTAAATTAAATACTCTTAGTATTTTCTTAGATTTAGGAGGAGCGGTTAATTTAGATGATTTTAAGACTGATAATATAACAGCGGTGGAAGTACATGAAGATGCGGATGTTAAGAAGAATAAATTATTAAAGTCTATTTTTCCTGATTTATCTCGTAAACTTAAATTTAGTGAAGAGGGAATAGATTTATTTATTAAAGTAACAAATGATATTAATAAACACAATCAAAAGGACCAAGAAAGGGTTGCTGATGTTTTTGCACCTAAGAAACCTGTAGTAACTTATGCTTTAATTATAATTAATATATTAGTGTTCTTTATTCCTATGCTTTTAGGTAATTCTGATATAGCAATGGCATATTTAGGTAGTTATGGACCATTTGTTAAGATGGGAGAGTATTATAGATTAATAACAGCAGCTTTCGTACATGCTAATATTGCCCATTTACTATTCAATATGTATGCTTTATGGATTATAGGAATGCAGCTAGAAAGCTTTATTGGTAAATGGAGATTCTTAGTAGTTTATCTATTTAGTGCTATCTGTGGTTCTTTGTTATCAGTAGTAGTAACACCTGATGCTTTAAGTGTAGGAGCTAGTGGAGCGATATTTGGTTTACTTGGAGCTTTACTTTACTTTGGATATCATTATCGCATCTATTTAGGTACAGTTATTAAGAGCCAAATTATCCCATTAATAGTTATTAACTTATTACTTGGCTTTATGGTACCAGGTATTGATAATGCCGCTCATATAGGAGGATTACTTGGAGGATTTTCAATGATGATTGGTGTTGGTGTTAAATATAAGAGTAGTAACTTTGAAAAAGTTAATGGACTTATTGTTAGTTTAATATTCTTTGGTTTCTTAGTATATATGGCTTTATTTGCATAAGCCTTTTTCTTTAATTGCTTTTACGAACAAAGTTTTAACAGGAGAGGAAGTGATAACTTGGTAGTAGGTGTATTAGTAGAGATAACTAGTAAAAGTGTAGATAGAATCTTTGACTATAGTGTTCCTAAAAGTTTAGAACCTTTAATAGAAGTAGGTAAAAGAGTAAAGGTTCCTTTTGGTAATAGAACTTTAGTAGGATTTATTTTAGAAAAAGATAAAAAAAGTGATGTAGATAACTTAAAAGAAATAGAAGAAGTTTTAGATGAAGAAGTAATACTTACGGAAGAGTTATTAGAACTTGGTAAATATTTAAAAGAGACAACTTTAGCATCTTTAATTAGTTGTTATCAAGTTATGCTTCCTAAAGGATTTAAAGCTAGTATTAAGGGAAAGGTTAATAAGAAATATCAAAAAGTTTATTATTTAAATGCTTATGATAAGAAGTTAACAGATAAACAACAAGAGGTTGTAGAGAAGTTTAATGGTAAAGAGAAGTTAAGTAGAGAAGAGTTAAAAGATGTCTCTATATCTATTCTTAATACCTTAGTTAAAAACAATATTTTAAGAGTAGAAGAGGAAGAAGTTTATAGATTAGATTATGAGAAAAGTGAAAGAAAAGTAAGAAAGTTAACTACTTTGCAGGAAGAGGCAGTTAATAATATTTTAAATACTAAAAACACAGTATCTTTATTATATGGTGTTACTGGTAGTGGTAAGACAGAAGTATATATGGAGTTAATTGATAAGTATTTAAAGCAAGGCTTAAAAAGTATTGTTTTAGTACCAGAAATATCCCTAACTCCTCAGTTAATTAAACGCTTTGAAGAAAGATTTGGAAGTAATATAGCCCTTTTACATAGTGCCTTATCAGATGGTGAGAAGTATGATGAATATAGAAGAATTGTAAAAGGTGAAGTAGATATTGTAATAGGTGCTAGAAGTGCTGTCTTTGCTCCTTTAAAAAATCTTGGACTTATTATTATAGATGAGTGTCATAGTGATTCTTATAAACAAGATAATAATCCTAGATATAATGCTAAAGATGTGGCGATTAAAAGAGCGAAAGATTTAGGAGCTAAAGTAGTACTTGGTAGTGCCACACCTATGTTAGAAGAGTATGCTAGAGGACTAAAAAATGTCTTTAATCTAGTAACATTAGAAAAAAGAGTCAATGGTAAAGAGTTACCTAAAGTAGAGTTAATTGATATGAATAAAGAAGTAGGTAAAGCTAAGGGACATTTTTCTTTGCCTTTAATAGATGAAATTAATAAGACTATCGAAAAAGGGGAACAAGTAATACTTTTATTAAATCGAAGAGGCTATTCTTCATTTGTTACTTGTTCTAATTGTGGCGAGTCTGTTAAATGTCCTAACTGTGATATAACTTTAACATATCATAAGAGTAGTAATATTTTAAGGTGCCACTACTGTGGTTATGCAACTAAGTATGAAGTTACTTGCCCTAAGTGTCATGAGAAGTCACTAAAAGATTTAGGTGTTGGAACAGAAAAGGTAGAAGAAGAGATAAAAAGTATTTTCCCTAAGGCAAGAGTCCTTAGAATGGATGTTGATACTACTAGTAGGAAAGGGGCTCATAAAAAAATAGTTGATGTTTTTGCAAGAGGGGAAGCAGATATCTTACTAGGTACTCAGATGGTTGCTAAAGGCCTTGATTTTCCTAATGTTACTTTAGTAGGGGTAATAAATGCGGATACCTCACTTATGCTTCCTGACTTTAGAAGTAGTGAGAAAACATTTGATTTACTTAGTCAAGTAGCAGGAAGAGCTGGTAGAAGTAATAAATCTGGTAAAGTTATATTCCAGACCTTCAATGAAGATAATTATGCTATTAAGTGTGCTAAGGAGAATGATTATAAGTCTTTTTATAAAGAAGAGATGAAAGTAAGAAAATTAATGAAATATCCCCCTTACTATTATCTTGTATCTTTAAACATCTCTAGTAAAGATAGTAAACAAGCTTTAATAGAAGCGAAAAAGTGCGAGAAAGTTTGTCAAAAGTATTTAGATAAAACTATTATTTTAGGACCTAGTCCTGCCTCTATCTTTAAAAAGCAGAACATTTATTACTATCAATTAATATTAAAATATCAGTATCAAGATAATATTCACGAAGTCTTAGAAAAACTAGTAGATTATTATGCTACGATAAATAAAGTTAACTTAGATGTTGACTTTAATCCAATACATTTGTAAAATAAAAAAATATGAAAGAAGGAATTGTCATGATAAAATTACCTAAAGAAATAAAAAGTATTAAGGTTAGTAGAGTACTTCCCCAAGAAGAAATAGTAAAGTATAGTTATGTTGTAAACGAAGGTAAAGATGATAAACTTTGTATACCTATTGTGTTACCATATTATTATGGTGTATATCTTAGACATCCAGCGTCTATTGATATTATTGATGATAGTAGAGACTTTGTTAATGGGTATAAAGTAGTTCAAACAGATAATGAAGAATATGCTTATGTAAGAGAAGAAGACAATAAACTATTACCATATAGATATGATATTGCCACTGACTTTAATAAATATGGTTATGCTATGGTCGGTAAAAATGCTAGGGTTTCTTGGATAGATAAGAATTTTAGATATTTTAATGAAGAAGAAGAAAAGTTTACAGAAGAACAGGAAATAGGATATAACACATTTAATGGTTTCTTAGGTGTTAGTGATTTTAGTAAAGGAGAGAATCCTTTATCTAGAATGTATCGCCGTGGATATAATAATACAGTTAGTTATCTTGGAACTAATGGTAAAATTAAAGAATTTTCTAAATATGATGGAGAAATAATTAGAGATGATGAATCTAATAAATACTTCTCTTATTATAGTGAAGATTTTAATGATAAGGGCTATGCTAAAGCTAATAACGATGAGATTATTCTATTATCTAGTGGCTACTCTTTATCTACTAAAGATTTAACAAAAATTTGTGAAGAAAAAGGCTTTTTAGAAACTTTAAGTAGTAGAATAGCAAAACAAGAACAAGAATATTATAAATTCTTAAAAGATGTAAAAGAAAAAACTACAACTATTGCAGATGATTTATCTAAACGTAATAATTTAATTGCAGAATTTGGTATAGGTAGTATAGAACTTAAGAAAGAAAAATTAATTTCTAGTTATGGTAAAGATGTTTATTTAAGAGCATTAACTAATAATTCTTTAGTATGCTTAATTGTTAGAGAAGAAATGCCTGCAGAAATAGTAGATTTAGAATTATTTCAAAGTGCTCTTGCTAGAAGAGGGATATCTTCATATATAGATGATGAAGATAATGTTTTCTATTATAATACTCATAAACATGTAAAAGTTAAAAGGTAAGGCATAAGTTAGATGCTTGCATAAGCATAACATTTATGATAT
Source organism: uncultured Bacilli bacterium (assembly GCA_944331935.1). Taxonomy (GTDB): domain Bacteria; phylum Bacillota_I; class Bacilli_A; order RF39; family UBA660; genus Onthousia. The sequence goes on from CALVIV010000003.1 coordinate 53,060, forward strand.
CATGAATATGCAATTTAAATTTACATAAACTAGTACACTTTTCTCAAAATTAGATTAGAGGTGGCTATTTATATTTTAATTGCAAGTATTAATAAAGCAAGACTAATTAGAATAAAATGGAGTTATCTTTTAACTCCATTTTTTCTAAAGAAGTTCACTTGTATCAATATATAGTATCATACTATAGCCTATATAACAAACGAGTAAGAGACAATTTTAATTGATAATTTATGGTAATAAAGGACTTAGATATTCTAACTCCTTTTTTTTGACATATTATTTATTAGGTGATAATTTATGTTGTTTAATTTATTTGATAGTCTAAGAGGTTTCTTTACTTTTACAGCAAGTTATTCTAATCAAGTATTTAAAGAACCACTATCAAAAGAAGAGGAAGAAGAATGTATTAAAAAAATGGGTGAAGGAGATAAGGAAGCTCGTAATAGTTTAATAGAACATAATCTTAGATTAGTCGCTCATATCGTTAAGAAGTTTGATTATAAAAATATTGACCAAGATGACCTTATTAGTGTTGGTACAATTGGTCTTATTAAAGGGGTAGATACCTTTGTTCCTAATAAAGGTAATCGTTTAACTACATACTGTGCTAAATGTATTCAAAACGAAATACTAATGTACTTTCGTGCTAATAACAAAAATAATAAAAATATTTCCTTAAATGAACCCGTTGGTTTTGATAAAGAAGGTAATGAGATATCAATACTTGATGTTATAAAAGCCCCAAGACCTGACTTTATCGAAGAGATTAATTTAAAAGATAATGTTAAATTACTTAACTCTTATTTAAAAGTCTTAAGTAAAAGAGAACGAGAGATTATTGTTAAAAGATATGGACTAGAAGGAAATGATTTATGGACACAAAAACAAATTGCCGATAAATTAAATATCTCTAGAAGTTATGTATCTCGAATTGAAAAAAGAGCCTTAACTAAGATACTTAGAGAGTTTATTAAGAATAATAAGTATAATGATGTAGATTTCAGCTAAAAATATTAGTGTATTGTGTTATACTAATATCAGGAGCTGAGATTATGAAAAGTAAGAAAATAAAGAAAAGAAGAGTATCAAAAAGTGAATATTTTATTAATATTAGTGTTACTTTAGTACTTGTTCTTTTTGGTGTTTTCTTTTTATTTGTTCCTAAAGTATCGTTGAATGCTCCTTTAAAAGAAATAGTTAATATTAATTCTCATTATACTGATAAAGGGATAACGATAAGCGATTTATTAGGAAATAAAACGATTGTAAAACCTCTTGATGATATTAATACTAATAAAGATAGAGAATATAATATAAATTATACTTATAAAGATAATATTTTTACTTATCATATACCTAAAGAAGTAGTTGTTAAAGATATAGAAAAACCTAAGATTAAATTAAATGGTAACAAAAGAGAATATTACTGTCCTAATGGGGAGTATAAAGAACTTGGATATACCGCTTATGATAATGTAGATAAAGATATTACTGATAAAGTTAAAGTAGAGAGATTAAAAGATAAAATCATTTATAGAGTAATAGACAGTAGTGGTAATAAGAGTGAAGTTGTAAGAAAAATTATTGCCAAAGATGTAGAGAAACCTATTATTACCTTAAATGGAGATAGTAGTATCTTTTTGAACTTAAATGAGAATTATCAAGAAGAAGGAGCAGTTATTACTGATAATTGTGATGGCGATTTATCTAGTAAAGTAGAGATTACTAATAATATAGATACTACTAAAGTAGGAGATTATAGAGTGATTTATAAAGTTAAAGATAATAGTAATAACAAGAGTAAACTTATAAGAGATGTTAGAGTAAGAGAGAGTTTATTGCCTAATACTATCTACCTTACTTTTGATGATGGACCAAGAGATGGTACTACTGATGTAATTTTAGATATCTTAAAAGAAAAAGGTGTTAAAGCGACATTCTTTGTTACTATGAATGGAAGTGATTCTTTAATTAAGAGAATTGTAGATGAAGGACATTCTATTGGTATACATACCGCTAGTCATAGATATGACCTTATCTATGCATCAGTTGATAATTACTTTAATGATTTAGAGCAAGTTAGAGATAGAATCTATAATATAACAGGAGTTGATACTAAATTAATTAGATTCCCAGGTGGTTCTAGTAATACTATTTCTAAAAAATATAAAGAAGGAATAATGACTACTTTAGTTAATGATACCTTAAATAAAGGTTATCAATACTATGATTGGAATATAGATAGTGGAGATGCTTCTTTTGCAAATAATCCTACTAAACTATATAATAGTGTTATTAATAGCTTATCTCATGATAAATATAATGTTATCTTAATGCATGATACTAAGACTTATACAAGAGATGCTTTAAGTAAGATAATTGATTATTGTTTAAGTAATGGTTATAGCTTTGAATCAATAAACATTAATACTATGCCTGTAAGACAGAGACTAAATAACTAGCTTTACTAGCATTAAATGTAATTTTGGTATATACTAAATATATGAGGAGTATGACTATGAAATATTTACCAGATATTTATAAGAAAAATATCTTTGACATTAATTATGATAAGTTAAAGAAAAAAGATATTAAATGTTTAATCTTTGATTTAGATAATACACTAGCTTTCATCGACTCTACTAAAGTAGAAGATAAAGTTAAAGAGTTAATTACTAAATTAAAGAAAGACTTTTTAGTAATTATAGTTTCTAATAGTCCTAAAAAAAGGGTATCTACCTTTGGTGAAGACTTAGGAGTAGATTACTATCCCTTTGCTTTAAAACCTACTGTTAGGACACTTAAGAAAATTAAATCTAAATATAATTTAGAGTCTAAATCTATCGCTATCATAGGGGATCAATTTATGACAGATATGGGTTATGGTTATAAAGGTCATATTACTAAGATATTTGTAGACCCTTTAGCAGTTAAAGATTTAAAGATTACTAATATTAATAGATATTTAGAAGAGAAGATTATGAATAAATATAGTAAGAATAATCTTTTCAAGAAAGGAAAGTATTATGAATAGTGAGAAGTATTGTCTTGGATGTGGAGTTAAACTTCAAGATGAGAATATCTTAGGGGAAGGCTATACTACTAGTTTAGATAAAGATTATTGTCAAAGATGTTTTAGAATTAAAAACTATGGAGAGTATCAAATAGTTACTAAGAGTAATGATGAGTATATAGAGATACTTAAAAGTGTTGGAGAGACTAAAGATTTAGTTTTATATATTGCAGATTTACTTAATATAGAAGAAGATATCAATAAGATTAGAGAGATTATTCCTAATAAGATGATATTAGTCTTAAATAAAAGAGATGTGCTACCTAAATCAGTTAATGATGATAAACTAATAGATTATTTTAAAGATAATGATATCTTTGATAAAGTAGTAGTTATAAGTAGTGAGAAAAACTATAATATAGATTATTTATTAAAGCAGATAAAACTATATCAGACTACTAATAATGTCTATGTAGTAGGACATACTAATGCCGGAAAGAGTACTTTGATAAATAAATTATTAAGAAACTATTCTACTAGTGATAGAGAACTTACGATATCACCACTTCCTTCTACTACCTTAAATACAGTGGAAATAGAGATAAATGAGTATTTAACATTAATAGATACTCCTGGGCTTGTAGATAGTAGTAGTATAGTTAATTATATTAGTGATGAAGAGTTTAAGAAGATAAGTCCTAAAAAAGAGATTAAACCTAAGACTTTTCAGTTAAGAAAAGGACAGAGTGTAATAGTAGATAACTTCTTTAGAATTGATTATGTAGAAGGAGAAAGAAATAGTTTTACTTTCTATATGTCTAATGATTTAAAGATTAGAAGAATATCTAGTAAGCACGAAGATTTAAAAGACTTACAGAAAAGAACATATGAAATGGGTTATGATGAAGATATATGTGTTAATGGGTTAGGCTTTATTAAGATGGTTAATAAAGGAACTGTTGATATATATTTAGATTCTAAAGTAAGTACTTATAAAAGAAGTAATTTAATATAAAGTATGTGTCAAGTAAGTAAAAAAATGTTGATTGTCTTAGTATACTATGATAATATTAAGTTAACAAAGATAAGAGAGGAAGGTATAGTTATGGAGAAAATAGACTGTATAAAATATGTTACCTGGGGGGGGGCAGTTTTATAGAGTAACTAACATTACTTTCTTTCATAATGACTTTAAAAGAATAGAGTAGGATTATTCTATCCTTTTATAGTGTCAAGATATTTGATATTTTGGACTTTATGTGTTAATATATGATTATAGTATGAAAGATAATAATTTGAGCAAGACTATTAGAAGTAAGAGAGGTTGATTAGATGAAAAAACGTGAAAATATCATAATAATTATAGTGTTAGTTGTGATAATATTAGCAATAATAGGAGTATCATACGCAGCCTTTAACTATAGTAGAGAAGGAACGACGTTAAACACTATAACAACAGGAGCAATAAAGATGACTTATACTGAAGATGATAATATCATCAGTATGAGTGGAGCATTACCTACAACAGATGCAACTGGAAAGGTAAGATTAACAGAAGGAGAGTATTTTGATTTTACTATTAGTAGTGAGATTACAGGTAATGTAAATATCAATTATGAGATAAGTGCAAAAGATGTAACTTCATCAGATAGAAAGATAGATGGTTCTAATATAAAGTTATATCTAACAAGACTAACAGATGATGGTGAAGAAGAGTTAATGACACCAGAGACTTATAATGAAGAGACAAGTTCAAATAATTTTACAGGTCGTCCATCAGGAGAGATGAGTTTATATACAAGTAGTATGAATGGTAGTGAAAGCAATAGATATAGATTAAGAATGTATGTAGCAGAAGAATATAATCCACAAGGAGATGGAGGAGGATTGCAGTTTGCTGTACAAATTAATGTCTATGGTAAAGATGGAGAGAAGCCAGTTCTTTCAGCAGTAGATACATTACTTGCCAAAGTAAATCCAGAAGATTTAGATTATAACAGTGCCACAGATAATCAAAAGAAAGAGATGTGGACATTTAGTCATCCAGAGACAGAACAAACAGAGGCTTTAACAGATTATAGATATATAGGAAGTGACCCTAATAATTATGTAACATTTAATGATGAAACTTGGAGAATAATAGGAGTATTTACAGTAGATGATGGTACAGGTAATGTTGAAGAAAGATTAAAACTAATAAGAGATGAATCTATTGGAAATATGGCATGGGACTCTAATAGCAGAAATGATTGGCCTAATGCAACGTTAAATACTAATTTAAATAATGGGGGTTATTGGACCAATAGTTTAACTAGTGATGCCAAAAGTATGATAGGTGATACTGTATGGTATTTAGGTGGAAGTGGTTCAAATAATGATGTAACTGCATCAATGTTTTATGAAAGGGAAAGAGGAACAACAGTATATAGTGGCAGAAGTACAAGTTGGACTGGAAAAGTAGGATTAATGTATCCGAGTGATTATGGATATGCTACAAGTGGAGGGACTACAACTGATAGAAATGCCTGTTTAAATAAGGAATTATTTAACTGGGATAGTGTAAGTGATTGTTACAATAATGACTGGATATTTAACTCAGCATTTCAAATGACAATCACTCCCCGCGCCTCTGATTCTAACTATGTGTTTCGTCTGCGCGGCACAGGATATGTTCGCAGCGCTGATACGAGCTATGCTAATGGTGTCCGCCCAGTCGTCTTTCTAAAATCTAGTATCAAGATTGTTGATGGTGATGGAAGTAGTAGTAATCCATATATATTGCAAAGTTAATAAAGAAGTAGTAAAACACGGCCCTAAAAGAGGCCTTGTCAAGACTAGTGTGTAAATTTCTATAATATTTTTTCAAATTGTCAAAGAACATATATTATGAACTAAT
>CALVIV010000004.1 GCA_944331935.1 uncultured Bacilli bacterium
AGAAGCATAATTTTATGCTTCAATCGATTATTTTGTCATTTGGATTTTCTTAAATCCCCACTATTTGACAAAGAACCGGTATAATTACCAAAGCTTATATATAAACAGATAACATTATTGAACGGATAACTCAAACGGATCTGATTTAGTACCTGTTCCTGAGGTTATTACAACGTTAGATTTTAGATTTAAAGAAGGCCTAATATTTCTTTTAGTGGCTATATCACCAATATAAACTGTTGCTGACATAATAGAATATTCATTAATATAGGAAAGACCAATACTTCCACTATGTGCATATACCTTAGTCAACATCCAGTAAACACCATTACTATCGCCTATGTCTGATTGACCAGACATTAATTCGCCATATCGAAGTAATCCTATTTTTGCTTCAATACTATCAGCATATCCTGACATATTTGTGTCTATATACTTTGCTAATTTATATGATCTACCATCTCCTACTTTTCCTAAATACCAAGTCGTACTATCTTCTATAAAATTAATATAATCATTACCTACATAACTTGTTAGATATTCTTCATTTAAGAACGTACCTATAGTAGTAATACTTGAATAATCTGAATTATAATTGGTATCGAAAGCAATAGTTTTAAAGACACCATAATCCTTTAACGGTTCAGCACTTACTATTTTTGTTCCTGTTCCATCTTCATGACTTACAATTCTAAATAAGTTATTTTCTCCAACACCAAAAGTTATATATTCTCCACTATATCTGCTTGATAACAATGTTCCTGATAGATTTGTATCACTATCACCTTCCAAACGATATGGATCATTTTCTGTCCCAATACCGTCGATTATCCTTACACCAGATTTTAAGTTTATTGATGGACGTATACCATAATAAATGTAAGAAGAATTTTGATAACCTGTGGCACCAGTAGATTTGATGTAACACACATCGTATGTACCATAAGGTGTTAAAGTCCACCATTGAAGTCCATTATTTAAATAGCCATTAGTACCACCGTTATTGCTAGACTGATACTCATACATATTTAAAAGTCCTACTGCATCTGTTACTGTTGTTGTGGCATTAGGCCTTGTTATACTTCCTAAATCTCTATCATCCATAGTTGCATCCCATACACTATCTGTTACTATAAACTTATCTGGATCTCTTAAATTTCCTAAAAAACCATCTACACTTGTATCATTTAACCATTCTTTCATATAACTTTCCTCAAAGGCAGAATTACCACTCGAAAATTCAATTACGCTTTCATTCCATTGAGTTACTAACTTAGTTGTCTTTGCTTCATTATTTACACTAACCGCTCTCCATAACTTACCACTATACCAGATATAATTATTAGGGTCTTCTCCTGTTATAAAGGTATCTGTTCCATCATCATATTGGTTATCTTCTGGTATATTAGATAATAGTACTTCACTAGCAGGCCCTGTTGCTACAGGCATCTTATCTCCATCTTTACCATAGACATTTATCTGTACACTAAATTCTAAATTTCCTCCATCTCCTTGAGGATTATAATCTTCATCTACCCACATTCTAAGTCTATATCTATTACTCTCACTAGAGTTCATACTACTTGTATATAAACTCATCTCTCCTGATGGTCTTCCTGTATATGTATTTTCACTTGTCTCTTCATTATATGTTTCTGGTGTCATCAATTCTTCTTCACCATCATCTGTTAATCTTGTTAAATATAACTTTATATTTGAACCATCTATCTTTCTTTCACTAGTTGTTACATCTTTTGCACTTATCTCATAATTAATATTAACATCTCCTGCTATCTTACTACTTACTGTAAAATCAAAATACTCCCCTTCTGTTAATCTTACTTTACCAGTTGCATCTGTTGTTGGTAAGGCTCCACTCATACTTATTATATTATCATCTTCAGTATACTCCATAGTAATAGAACCTGTTGTTATAGAGTTTACTTTAGTACCTAGTCCACTATAACTAAAAGCCGCATAACTTACTCCTATTATTGCAATTACCATTATTAATAACACTACTATTATTATAATATTTTCCTTTTTCTTCATTTCACTTCTCTCCTTTATTATTTTTCTCACACCATCAAAAAGAACAGAATTTTGTTATCCTGCTCTTATATCATAATGAAAGAAAGTAATTTTATTACTTATATATTTACTAACTGCCCCCCCCCCAGGTAACATATTGTAAACCTGAAGTTTTTAAAGATTGACGAATTAATTTACCCCAGAATTGACGATTTATTTTCTCCATAGTTTAACCTTCTTTCTTATCTTTTGTTATCTATATATTAACATAACTTTTCTTAATTAACAATCACTAATCATCTAAAAACATAACATAATACTCATCATAAGTAATATTATTATCTTTTATATATTTAGCAATTTTCTTACCAACATATCTATAATGCCAAGCTTCACATTTATAACCTGTAATATCTTCTTTACTCTTAGGATATCTTAAAATAAATCCATACTTATAAGCATTATCCATCATCCAAACATACTCATCACTATTAACAAAAGTATTAACAGATTTACTAGCAATATCTAAACTCATCGCTGTCTGATGTTCAGAAAAACCAGGCTTCGCTACATAATTATCAACATAATTTTGTCCATAAAGCTCTAAATATGTATTAGTAATCTCTTCTTGGTCTTTATAACTTCTATACCCCGAACTAACCATTAATTCCATGCCATCTTTACTTGCCGCTTCTGCCATATCATAAAAAGCCTTCGCTACATTTCTCTCTATTTCTACATCTTCATCTGTCTTAACATATTCATCTTTTATCTTAACCAAATCATCTGGAACATACTCACTACTTAACTGTCTATGCTTATTAACAAGTACATAATCATCAAACTTATCAATTATTATTGGATCAACATAATCTTCTTTATCAAAATCCATATTGACATATAAAACAGTAGTCTCGGCATCATCATTTTCTTTATCTTGATACTCTACATATCTATCTAAATTTTCAAGTTTTGCAAAATCAACAGATAAAAACTCTTCTATATACTTAACTTTATCTCTTTTCGTAAAGTCACTAACCGATTTATCATCACCTTTAGAAATAATTAAATTAACTTCATCAACACTATAACCTTTATCTAATAATTTATTAATATTTCTAATTAAATGTTTCTGATTTTCATAATCAATCTTAGCATAATTATCAAGATTATCTTCTATATAATCATCACTTTCAAAAGCAGCATTTAAAGTCTTATTCTCTCCTATATCCATAATATAAGAATACTTAAACTTAAAGATAATACTCTTCGCTGCCTCTTCACTATATCCTAAATTCTTAAGTTCTCCTATTCTATTAAAATAAAATGCTAAAATAATAATTATAACTACAACAACCGCACTAATTATTACTAAAGGTTTTCTTGCACTACTTTTTAATTTTAACTTAACTCTTTTCTGTGGCATATAATCACTTCCTTTACTACTATATAGAAATTATAACATAGTTTTTAAATCTTTTAAACTATGATATAATAAGCTCTTGAAAGGCGTGATGTATTTGAAAACAGCAGTTGTCTTATCTGGTGGAGGTGCTAAAGGAAGTTACCAATTAGGTGTCTGGAAAGCCTTAAGAGAACTACATATTAAATATGATATTGTAACAGGAACATCTATTGGCGCTTTAAATGGTGTCTTCATGTGTGAAAACTCTTATTTTAAAGCGAAAAGAATATGGAAAAGAATAAATCTAGAGTATCTTTTTAATAAACTACCTAAATCCAATAAAGAAATAGATATTCTTAAACTATTTGGCAGTAATTTTATCAAAAATGGTGGTATGGATATTAAAAGAATAGAAACTATTCTAGAAGAGTCTGTTAATAAAAGAAAGTTTTACAACAGTAGAATTGATTTTGGACTAATTACTTATAATTTTACTACTAGAAAGCCTTTAATCTTAACTAAAGATACTATCCCTGAAGATAAGTTAATTGACTATCTCATGGCTTCCGCAACCTGTTTTCCTGCTTTTAAAATGAAAGAAATAGATGGAGATAAATATATAGATGGTGGTTATTATGATAACTTACCTATAGAACTTGCTATCGAACTAGGTGCAGAATCCCTAATAATTGTTGATTTAGGAGCCCCAGGCTTTAAGAAAAAAGTAAGTAAACAAATAGATAGTATTATAATAAAACCTAGAAATAACATCTCTTTCTTTTTAAACTTTAATGAAGAAGCAGCTAGAATAAATGCTAAATTAGGTTATAATGATACCCTAAAAGCTTTTAAAAAGCTAGATGGTAATAAATTTACCTTCAGAAAGAATACTATTAATAAGTATTATCTAAATAATAAAGATATTTTATTAGATAATACTGAAAAGAAATTCTTAACATCATTAGAACAATTAGGTAAAATTTTCAAATTAGATGAAACAAAAATATATAGTTTTAAGAGCTTTATAAGAGAACTAAATAAGAAAATAGAATTAGAAGATGCTCTAGATAAAAAGACTATTAAAAATATAAAGAGTTTAACAAAAAAGATTAACTCTAAAACTTTAATATTATTTTTCTTAAGTCATTTAGAAAATGGTAAGAATCCTAAAAAACTAAGTAAAGTCTTTTCTAAAGAATATAAACTAGCCAAGTACTTACAAATATTAGGAGTAGAATATGGAAAATAAATTTAAATATACAAGTGATAATAAAAGATACCACACCTTAACTTATTACTATAAAGAAAAGTTTAACTCTAAAGTCTGTAAAGTAAGTTTAAATGCTAACTTTACTTGCCCTAACATCGATGGAAAAGTCGGGATTGGTGGTTGTATCTATTGTTCTAAATTAGGTAGTGGTGAATATGCAGGAAACCCTAAAGAAGATTTAATAACTCAGTTTGAAAAAGGAAAAAAGACTATGCAAAGGAAATGGCCTAATGCCAAGTTCATCGCTTACTTTCAAGCGAATACTAATACTTATGCACCTATAGAAAGACTTAAAGAGTGCTTTGAACCTTTCATAAATAGAGATGATTGTATTGGTCTATCTATCGCTACTAGAAGTGATTCTATTACTGATGAATGTTTAGACTACCTAGAAGATATTAGTAAAAGAACTTATCTAATCGTAGAATTAGGATTACAAACTATCCATGAAAAGACAAGTAAACTAATTAATAGATGCTCTAGTCTTGATAACTTTGATAAGATGGTCAAAAGATTAAAGATGCGAAATATTAATGTCGTTGTTCATATCATTAATGGTCTTCCCTACGAAACAGAAGATATGATGATTGATACAGTTAAACATTTAAATGACTTAAATATCGATGGTATAAAAATACATATGCTAGGAGTATTAAAAGACACACCTTTAGAAAAATATTATCAAAAACATAAATTTCATATTCTAACCAAAGAAGAATATGTTAATATAGTAGTGAAGCAACTAGAGTATCTTAATCCTAAAATTGTAATACATCGCTTAACTGAAGACCCCAAGCAAGAGGACATAATAGAACCTACTTGGCTCACAAAAAAGTTTACAATTTTAAACGAAGTTGATAAAATAATGAGTACAAGAAATCTCTATCAAGGAGATAAATTAAAGGAGAAAATGATAAATGAATAACAATTACAATTTATTAATAACAAGAAGAATCAACATGATTAAACAAAATCCTAATGAGGAATATATTAGAAAGTTTAATCTTAGTATTGATACTATTAAAAGAAAGAAAAAAAGAAAACTAAAACCTAAAGAATTAGATGAATTAAAATACCTTATTAAAGATTTACAAAATATTCCTAAAGATGAAAAAATTCAAGATTATATTCTAAGACATTTAAAAGTATTTCTAATATATGGAAATGTAAAATTAATAGATAGAAATGACATTGTTCTAGAACTAACAACTGATAAAGAAACTTCTATATTATATATAGAAATTAATAAAGATTATGTTACTTCTACTCTAAAAGGAAAAGATTTTAGAGAAGAGACTTATTATAAAAAACTAGACAATGATTACTATACAACCTTCAAAAGAACAGAAACAAATATATATAAAAATAGAAATACAAGTCTATTTGAAGTTAATATCAATGATGAATTCCATGGTTTTCGTAATAATAAAGAAATAGTAACAAGAATTATTTATAGCCACGACAACTATACAAAAGACAATATAACTGGATCAATAAGTAGAAAAGGATTTGGTGAAAACAATTATAAAGAAGTAACAAATTACTATCGAAAAGATGATTTTATTATAAGAAAGCACAAAAAAAGATATAAAAACAAAAAAATAGGTGAACTATTAAATTATAAAGAATATCATATTAGTAAAGATTATAATATAAATAACAAATATTTAAATCCAGTTGGATACTATAAAAAATTTGATAGTAGCTTATATAATTCTTTTATAAGAGAAAAATGCAATGTAAAAACTCTTTATAAGTAGTATGGAGGCAATAGATGAATGTAGATATAAAAAAATATTTAAAAAAATTGATAGCAATGGGGGCACTTTCTTTTGTCCTAGTAACAACAGGCTGTTCTAGTAAAGAAAATAATGCTGAACCAGAAAATGAAGTTACAACAGAAGTAGAAAACAACAACAAACAAGAAAATACAACAAATGATAATGATGTACAAGAAACAGAAAACGGCAATGAAGATACTAATACTGAAGATAATGCGATAGTTAAGTATTTTGAAGACAAAAGTGAAGAAATGGATAGTATAATTTATACAGATAATATTGAAGCTGCTGACGAATTTTGGAGTGAATATTTTATAGATGCTGTTGATATTATATTTTATGATAAAGAATATGAAGGAAGTTCTTTTAGTGAACTAAACCCAGAAGCCCAGCAAAAATGTATTGACGAGCTTAAAGATGCTGAAAATAAAATGAATAAAATTAATCCTAATTGGAAAGAAGACTTAGGAAATATTAAAGATTCTACCGCTGAAGCTTATTCTAATTTTTTAGACATTATCGAAGAACTAATTGGAACAGATAATTATAATAAAATAAAAAATAGCAAAGATAACTTCTTAGATAGTCTCAAAGATAGTGCAAATGATTTGTATCAAGGCTACAAAAGTAGCCATCAAAAGTGATTATATGTAAAGTAATCACTTTTTTACTTGTAAATAGACATAACTTAGATTATAATGTTTATAAGAGTAAAGGATGATATGTATGGATAAACATGTTAGAATTATAACTGTAACCGCTCTTTCCTTACTTGGAGTTCTTTGTATTGCCTCAGGAGTAATGTATAATTCACTACAAGCCAATAATACTGAAGAAAAAGTATTAGTAGTAATTGAACAAAAGCAAGTAAGTAAAGAAAATGATATTGATATAAAATTAAAAAATTTAACAATAGAAGTTAACACTCCTTTAAGTGTCAAAATAATTGACTACTTAGATAGTGCTGTCTCAGACGAAGTTCTAGCCAACTTAAAACTTGATACAAGCGAGGTTAATGTTACTGAACCAGGAACTTATAATTATACAGTTACTTATAAAAAGAAGACATATCAAGGTATTATTATTGTAAAAGAAAAAGAAGTAACAAATAGCACTTTACAAAGTATAACTTTAAAAACTGTAAATATAAATTTAGGTACTGCTCTACCAACTGATATTAGTAACTATGTAATAGAACCTCTTACTGATGATATAAAAGCTACTATGTTAATTGACCTTAGTAAAGTTAATGTTAATACTGCAGGTAATTATCAGTACACAATTACTTATAATAATAGCATTTATACCGGTACTATAGTAGTAACAGAAACCCAGCCTACATTATCAACTAATATAGGAGATACTCCTCAAGAAGAACCAACCCAAACACCACCGACAACTACTACAACAGAAGAACAAACTACAACCCAAACTAATTAAAGCTTCCACAAAGGGAAGCTTTTTTATAACATATTTTTCTTTTTTAAGATAAGAGCTACTATCAAAGATAAGAGAAGTGATAATAAAAGTAACAAAACAAAAGCATAAGGATTATCAGCAAACTTACCAAATGTAACATTCATTCCCATAAAAGATGCTACCATTGTAGGTATAGAAAATACAATCGTAATACCTGCTAAAAATTTCATAATAGTATTAAGATTATTAGATATAATAGTAGCAACTGTATCTGTAGTACTGGATAAAATACCTCTATATAAATCAGCCATCTCTATCGCTTGATTATTTTCAATAATTGCATCTTCTAATAAGTCTTCATCCTCTTCATAAAGCTCTATTACATTACCTTTTAATATCTTATCAAGAACAACTCCATTACTCTTTAAAGCCGTAATTATATAAGTTAAACTATTCTCAATAGAAAGTAAATTTAAAAGTTCTTGATTCTTAGTAGCATTAAGTATCTTAGACTCTGCTACCTCTATTTTCTTATCTATTTCTCTTAACATTTTTAAATAAAGTAGTGCAAGTTTATAAATCATTTGAATAATAAATCTACTTTTCTTATAAGTATAAAACTCTTTAACCTTTCCCTTAGTAAACTCATCAATAATACTATACTTCTGTAAACAAACTGTCACAATATAATCATTTCTAACAACAAGAATACCTATAGGAAGAGTTGTAATTGTCTTAATATTATTCTTAATCTCATAAACAGGTACATCTAAAAGAAGCATCTTAACTCCATCTTCCTCATCAATACGAGGTTTCTCATCATCATCGATTATACTCATAATAAAGTTTTTCTTAATACCAAGAGCATTAACAACTTCATCTATCTCTGCTTCCGTAGGATTAACTAAATTAACCCAACTACCTACTTCATAAGTATCTATTCTACTAAATTCTCCACTAGTAACATCTGTATTATATATTTTCAACATAATAATCACTCCTCGTATAATAGTTTTTGTAAGTGAAAAATCACTTATATTAACTATTTTTTATTTATTCTATTTTTATAAGTAAAAATAGTTAAAACTGTGGATTATTTATACCCTTGTGTTATTATATCTCTTTGAGATGTAATAACTAGGATCTATTCTTTCACTCCTTGTAACCCTATATGGTGTTTACTTTTTAAGAATGAATCCCTACTTATTAGTTATTATCCTTCTAACTCAGATGATGTTTCTCTTTTAAGTTTAATCGCAGCATATTATCCTTAAATAAAAGATGTATTCTTATAGCGAGGTTGTTGTCAAACTTTTAAGCAAGGGTATCTGTAGTCTGTCATATCTCACAAAAATTCATAAAAGAAAGGTGGTGATATAAATGCAAAACTGTTTATTCATTGGTGTTGATGTTGCATTAAAAGGTAACCAATTCTGTGTTATGAACTTTGATCAACATATTTATTTCAACCTTAAATTTCCCAATAATCCAGAAGGAAATGATATGGTTATAAATAAAATTAAAGACATTGAAAACAAATTCTTCTTTGAAAAAATCATTATTGTTATGGAATCCACTGGTATGTATTCTTTTCATCCAGCTTGTTATCTTTCTTCTAATGAATACTTAAATAAGTTCCATACTGAAGTTTTTCAAATTAATGCCTGTGATTTTGATAAATACAAGAAAAGCTTTCATGATTTAGATAAAGAAGATGGTATTGATGCTTATATTCTTGCCGACTATGCGAGAGTTGGTAGAACTAAAGCTTTACATCCATTTAGAGGTTCTCAATACATTGCACTTCAACGTCTTACAAGACAAAGATATCATATTTGTAAAGAATTAATAAGAGAAAAGACTTATATTTTAACTAATTTATATCTTTCTTTCTCTGGTTTAATGTCTTTAGACAAAAATGAATTACCTTTTTCTAATTTGTTTGGTGCCACTTCTTCTGCTTTCTTAGAAGAATTTGTCTCTCCAGATCAAATCGCTGAATCTTCTGTTGAAGAACTTATTAACTTTATTTCCGAAAAAAGTAAAAAACATTCATCTAATTTAAATGATAAAGTTACTGCTTTAAATAAGGCTATGCGTGCTTCATACAGATTAGATCAGACTGCTTATGAGCCAATCAATATTGCTATTGCTTGTTCTTTAAATACCATTAAATTTTATCAACAACAACTTAAGAATATTGATAAAGCCATCTTAAATGCAGCCTTAGGATTAGATTCTAATACTTACCATATCTTACTTTCTATTCGTGGTATTGGTAAGGTTTATGCTGCTGGTATTATGGCTGAAATTGGTAATATTGATAGATTTTCACATAATTCCAAACTTGCAAAATATGCAGGACTTTATTGGAAAAGAAATCAGTCTGGAGAATTCGATTCTCAAGATAAGAAATCTTCAAAAAAGTCTAATAAATATTTACGTTATTATTTAGTTGAAGCGACTGCTTCCTGTGTTAGACAGAACTTTCCTTTTATAAAAGATTATTATAATCTTAAATATAAAGAAGTTACTAAACATCAACATAAACGTGCACTCGTTTTATCTGCTCGTAAACTTGAAAGATTGATTTTTGGATTGCTGCGAAAAAATCAATACTACAAACCAATTGACTCAGTTCAAAATTCAAAGATCAGTTAATCGCTATTTGAATATGACTGTAGGACTATAGTCCGAAAGAAATATTTAAATAGCGAACACTTGTTTTAGTTTATGCTAAAACCTTTTTGTCGTGTAATAATTTTTTT
Organism: uncultured Bacilli bacterium; assembly: GCA_944331935.1. GTDB lineage: Bacteria > Bacillota_I > Bacilli_A > RF39 > UBA660 > Onthousia. The sequence goes on from CALVIV010000004.1 coordinate 10,675, forward strand.
GATACGGCAGGAAATTATACTAAAACTGCCATAATTTAACTATTGACTTTTACCAGATGTTCTTTTTATATCATTAACTTTTCAAAGTATCATTCTTATCTTTAATACTTTCTCTATCATTAGTATTCTTTATCAAAGAAAGATAAAACTCTTCTATATTAGTATCTTTATTCTGAAACATCATCTCATCAACAAGTTCATTTTTACTCTTATAGACAATACATCCATTTTCTTCTTTAAATTCATAATTTAACTGCGGATACTTATAAAATAAAGTTGTTTTATCTTTTATAAAGTCAGCGAATAAATCATTAATATTAACAAGTTCACCCTCAATTTCTCTTAAAGGATTATCTAATCTTGTTAAATCATTATTAATAACACCCGAAAGGCTTAAAGCAGATTCTTCACTTACTTCAAAGCCTAAACTTCTTAAATAATTAGTACCAGCACAATAAGAAAAAGTATTCGCTTCTATTTCATGAAGATTCTTAACATAGTTTTTATCATTAAAATAGATATCCTGATTATATTCTCTAAGTAACATCTCTTTTAAAGCTAGAATATCATAGATACTAGTAACTATACCTTTACTCTCTAAATAAGTTCTATAAGTATGCATCATTTCATGAGGTAAAACATAAAATATTGAAATATCTCCTTTATCATAAAAATTATCCATTACTTCTTTATCTAGATAAACATAATAATGAGAAGCTAAACCTTCAACATTCTCTCCTAAATTACGTATATAAAATCTACTATCTTTACTAATCTTTCTAGTATCAGAAAGAACTAAATGATTAATTACTTTTTCTATTAACTCTTTACTAAGACTATTTTTTCTTAAAACTACATTTCTAAGTATTATATCTCTTAATACGTTATCTATATCTAAAAAAATATCATTACTAAAAACACAGTCTAAAAGCTTAACATCTAAATCATTATACTCTACTTTAGTCTCTAATTCTTTAATAATATTTTTAGTATCTTTAGTTAACTCAAACAGTTCTAAAATATGATTAAAGATATCACTACTGTTAGCAAGTTTATATAAGTATAAAGTTATCTCTTTATCTACATTATCTTTATTTAAATAAGGTATTATAGAAGAAATGTTAAGATAGCTTTCCTTTAACTCTACATTAAAACTACCACAATATTCACAAGTAAAGGTTTGAAAGTTATAAGTACCACCACAGCTTGAACAATTAATGTTTTTACAAAAGATATTTATACTATTAATTAAGTTCTCTTTGTAATTCTGATTTAACATCTAATAACTCCCTATATTTTTTTATTTGATATAAAATTAACAATTTCTTCTCTTCATCTTTTTCTTTAACATATAACTGTTCTAGTACTTTAATCTTCTCTTCTATACTTATATTATTCATTAAAATAACCCCTTTATCTCTCCATCTACTAAATCTATATTTTCATAATTAGGCTTCTTAGGTAGTCCTGGCATTGTATAAATTTTACCAGAAAGTACGGTAATAAAACCTGCTCCTCTATTAATAATTAAATCTCTTACATGAAGTACTTCATCTTTAGGATAACCTAATAATTTAGGGTCATCACTTATCGAATATTGGGTCTTTGCAACACAAATCGGAAGATAAGATAAGCCTAATTTATCTATAAGTTTTAACTTTTCTTCTGCTACCTCACTATATTCTGTCATTTTAGAGTTATAAACAAACATATTAAGTTTATTTATTTTATCTCTTATACTATCACTTTTATCAACTAAAGGTTTAAAGTCATTTACCTCTTCACATGACTTAATAACTGCCTTAGCAAGGTCTATGGCTCCTTCTCCCCCCTTACTATAAGCATCACTTACTTCACAAATATAACCACGACTTTTAACATAATCTTTTATATAGTTAATATCATCTATACTATCATCAGTAAATTTATTAATACAAACAACTATAGGCACATTATAATTCTTTAAATGATTAAGATGAGCATCTATATTACATATACCAGATGCAAGCATTCCATCGCCATTATATTTTAAGGCACGAACTGTAACCACTAAAACAATAGTAGAAGGAGTAATACCAGCGGTAGGACATACTATATCAAGAAACTTTTCAGCACCTAAATCACTACCAAAACCAGCTTCTGTAATAACATAATCAGATAAACTCCTAGCAAGTTTTATAGAAGTAATACTACTACAACCATGGGCAATATTAGCGAAAGGTCCTCCATGAATAATAGCAGGTGTCCCTTCTAAAGTCTGTACCAAATTAGGCTTAAAAGCATCTTTAAGTAAAACAGTCAAAGCCCCTTCAAGTTTTAAATCATGAACATAAATAGCCTCATCTTTACTATTAAAACCTACTATTATCTTAGATAATCTATTTCTTAAATCATCTATATCAGTAGCAAGGCAAAATAAAGCCATAACTTCACTCGCTGCTGTTATATTAAAGTGATCTAAATATTCACCGCTCTTACACTCTAATTTAACATCTCTTAGACTCCTATCATTAACATCTAAACAACGATTAAAAGTTACTGTTTTAATATCTAAATCATTACCTTGTTCAATATGATTATAAATTGCTGCACTAATTAGATTATTAGCAGAAGTTATCGCATGAAAGTCCCCTGTAAAATGCAAATTAATATCTTCCATCGGTACAACTTGACTATAACCTCCACCAGTCGCCCCTCCTTTAATACCAAAAACAGGGCCAAGCGAAGGTTCTCTTAAAGCAAGACAAATAGACTTATTAAGCCTATTAAAAGCATCGGCAAGACCAATACTAACAGTAGTCTTACCTTCTCCATAAGGAGTAGGATTAATTGCCGTTACCAAGATAACTTTACCATATGTTTCTCCCATATCTTTAACTACCTTAGCTTTACTCTTACCATACATCTCTATATCATCTAAAGAAAGATTAAGCTTACTAGCAATTGTCTTAATATCTTCTAACTTTGTATTATGAGCAATCTCTAAATCAGTCATTATATCACCTCCAAAACTACTCTTATTATATGCTAAAACTAAAGAAAAAACTAGTCTAAAATAAGACTAATTATATCTATTTATTATTTATCATCTCTTTAATCAAAACACCAACATTACTACCAAGTTTATCTTTTAAAGAGTCAATATCTTCTGCATAGTTCTTTTCACGTTTAATTGCATCTAATATATATGGTTCAAAATCACTAAAATTTAATTGTGATTTTTTATACTTACAAATATCATGTAACCTTTTTTCTAAATATCTTCTTAACTTACTAACATATCTATTTTCTAACATTTTTATATTATCTTCATCTTCTACTTCAGAAAAATGAAGCATAAGCCAAAATTCGAAAGTTGGATTACTAACATATAAATTAACATTATTATTTTTACAAAAGAAAACAACTTCGTCATATTGAGAATCCTTAAAATTTTGTTTATCCCTATCTATTACTATATTTAGTTTATCAACAGCACTAGAATAAGTAACATTTTGAGCTTCAAAATATAAAGGAAAATGTTCAGATAAATCTTTATAAATATCGCTCTTAAAAATTTGTAAAAACAAATCATTAAGATTCTCTTTTTTTATTCTATAATCATCTTTTTTATAAAGTAAAAACAATTTGTTATAAACATCATTAATATCAATATTATAATTGTTTTCCTAAATACAATTATCAATTTTATTTTTAAGTTCTAAAACTGTTATTTCATTATATGTAGCATTTAATATAAACTCTTTAACCATTTTGATTATAAAACTAGGATGACTATTACATATTGTTGCATAATCTCTCAATATATTTATAATTGTTATATTTTGAGAAATGACAGAACCATTTAACCCCTCAAAATATAAAGGTTCTGAATTACTACCTTCAGATGCAATAAAATATTTTAGTTTATAACTTTTTATTTCAGACTTTCTCTCTAAAGCAAATTTCTCATTAATTCTCATAACTAGTATCTATATTGGCAATAGCACCAAATCTTCCTTCCAAATAAGCTTTATCTATTTTTCTATCAAATCTTGCTACATCTTTAAATTCTTCTAATGAATAAATTTTAGAATCACCATTTTGATTCTTTTCTGCAAACCAAATTTCATCTCTACGAATCAAATCAAAATCTAATGTTTTTAACTCATGAGTCGTAATAATTAACTGATTAGTAGTTTTAGATTTCAAAAATATTTTTAGTAAACCTTCCACTAGAAGTGGATGCAAACTACTATCTAATTCATCAATTAAAAATAATTTATCATTTGTAAGCAAAATATCAATTAATTCTAATACTCTTATCGTTCCATCAGATTCATCATATGCACCAAAACTATTATTATTATTTTCATGTAAAAATTTCAAGGAACAAACATCATAATTATTATCTTTTTGCTTTTTTATTGTATATAAATCATTTTCAATTCTCAAGGTGCATTTTATATTTGGATATCTCATAGATAAAACATCAATATCATGCAATAAGTTATTATAATTATTATCAGATAACTTTGCTCTAATATTTTCCATATTATCAGTTTCAGTAACAAAATCTACAATATTAATATCCAAAGCTTTTAAAATTTTAATTATTTTATCCTTATTCTTAATATAATCAATATCAAATAATTTATGAGTAGATGGTCGAATAATAATAGTATCTTGCATCATAAATTTATAAACAGAAAATATATCTTTAAAGAAAATATCATTGTTCATCGCCATAACTAATCTTCTAGTCATTTCACTTAAAAATAAGTTCTGTGTATTTCTTTTCATTTCATCTAGACAATTGATAAAATTAGAATGTTTTTTATCTTTAATATCAGATTTATAAGTATTATGCTTTAAATCTCTTTCAAAAATTATTTTTTCCTTAGTTTTTGTCATATCAATTAGCCACTCTGATACAATTTCTCTCTTATAAATATTTATTTCAAATCCATAAGAATATAACTTATCATTTAAAGCTAATTCATATTCAAAATACGAATCTTTATCTTTTAAATCTTCAACACCTCTATAATATTGATTATTTATTAGTGTGTTAATTCCTTTACTAATCAATGTTTGACCTATACTAATCGCTAATATTAAATTTGATTTGCCGGATCCATTTGCACCAAACATACCAGAAAATTTTAAAATTTTATGCTTATTTTTTTCAATAATATGGTTTTCATTATTTCTAACTTTACCAGATAACATAGAGAAATGTTGCAATTCTTTAAATGATCTAAAATTTTTAACCTTAAATCCCATTAACACAATTGTATCCTCCTTTATTTTTAATACTATTATATTATATTTTTTCACATTTGTGAACATATTATACACTAATATTTAGTTTTTTCAACAGTTTTAAACGTTTTTTTCACATTTAATGGCTGTTTTTATACTATAATTGAATGCTATTTACAAATCAAGTTCTTTTCTAACTATATTATAAACCTCTCTACTTATATCATCAATACTACGTAGTAGCCCATCTTTACTACACTCTATTATTTTAAAATTATACTTATCAGCAACATACAAACTATTATCATAAACTTTATCTAAAAAGTCATTATCTTTCTCATTAATATCTCCTTCTACTCCTTCAGTATCTCTATTTTTTCTAAGAGTACTAGCAAAATCCTTATCTAGTTTTAAAAAGATAACTAAGTCGGGCTTCTTAAGACCAAGTCTATTATATTCATAGTCTGTTATATAATCTAAAAACTCATCTCTTTTTTCTCGCTCAAATAATGAACCTTGATAGATTAAATTAGAAGTTGTATATCTATCTAACAATACTATCTTACCAATATTTAAAGCTTCTTTTAATTCATTATGATAAGCATAAAACCTATCTACTGCATAAAAACTACTAATCGCATAAGGACCAATATCTTCTCTTTTCCCTAAGTTACCCTTTAAGTATTCTTCTACTAAACTTGCCCCAACACTACCATAACTAGGAAAATGATGATAAACTACCTCATTACCTGAATTAACTAAATTATTATATAATTCTTTAACTTGAGTAGTCTTACCCACTCCATCACTAACACCTTCTATTACAATTAATTTACCCATATCTTAACCTCCAATTATATTATAAATGAAAAAAAATAAAATTTATATGAATTTTGTAAATCTGGGAGAAATTTTCCCCGAATTTTGCAAATTTACTAGGGAAATTTGCAAAATCTACCCCCAAAATTACCCCAAATTTTCAAAATTCACTATTTGCAAGTTTTTTAAGTCCATGCTAAAGTAAGCCTCGTTAAGAAAAAGGAGGAAATTTATGAAAAAAATATTATTATTCTTAACTCTAAGTTTTATTTATTTAATAAGTTCAACAACTATTGTAAATGCAAGTACTGATTCATTCTATGAAGCTGAATATATTGATAATATTTATATGGTTAGATATGATAAAAGTACAGGAACCAAATATTATCAAAAAGCTAGGACTTATAGAAGAAAAAGTGATGGTAAACTAGCTTATTGTCTACAACCTTTTAAAGTATTTAATCCAAATAACAGCACTTATGAGACTGTATCATCTCTACCAGACATTAGTGATGAAACATTAGAAAGATTAAGAGATATTATAGGCTTTGGTTACGGATATAGTGGACGTTCAAATGATTTAAAATGGTATGCTGTTACTCAACTAATGATATGGCAAGCTGTTGAACCTAATAGTGAATTTTATTTCACAGATACCCTAAATGGTAATAAAATATCAACTTATGATTATGAAATTAATATTATTAACAGTGCTATAAAAAGTAGTTACATGATGCCAAGTTTTAATAATCAAACATTCTATGGTATAGTAGGAAAACCTTTAACTTTTACAGATACTAATAATATAATAGGTTATTTTACTACTCCTGTTAAAGATGTAACTATAAAAAATAATATTGTTACGGTTACAAAAGAAAATCCAGGATGTTATGAAGATACTTTTACAAGACTATATAATTACTCAAGTCCAATGTTATTTTACTATAACCCTAATAGCCAACATCTTGCAACTATAGGTAGTCCTAATAATAGAGAAGCGAAAGTAAAATATTGTTTCAATGAATTAAAGTTAAACATCAAAAAGATTGATGCAGATACTAAAACAACAGATAGTATTGGTGAAGCTTCTCTAAAAGATACAGTATTTACTCTATATAATAAGGACATGGAAAAAATAACAGATTTAACACTAGATGAAAATATGGAAACATCTATATCTAGTTCTGATTATGATTTAGAATATGGTACATATTATCTAAAAGAAACTAAGACAGGAACAGGATATTTACCTAATGATAAAATATATGAAATAAAATTTACAGGTGATAAGCCTACAGTAGATTTAACTATTGAAAATAAAGTTATAGAAAAAGAAGTTACTATTAAAAAGTTATATGGAAATGGATTACTTATGCAAGCAGAGTCTAATATTACTTTTGAAATCTATGACAAAGATAATAATCTAGTTAAAAGTATAACTACAGATCAAAATGGACTTGCAAAGATTACTCTTCCTTATGGTCATTATAAAATAGTACAATCTAACACTACTGAAGGTTATACAAAAATAAAACCCTTTGAAATATTTATTAGTGATATAGATAAAGATTATTATTACACAATAAATGATTATAAAGAAAAAGAAGAAGTCCCTAAAGAAACTATTTCTATAGAAGTACCAAATACAAGTACTGAAGATAACAACTACCACTTATTTAGTTTAATATTACCTACATACTTAATTGTTAAGAAAAAGTTTAGTTAGTATCTTACTACTAACAGCATACTTAGGTAGTTGTCTATTAATATATAATAGTGAAAAAGATATTAAAAGTATTAGTACTACAAACTTAGAAAGAAATACTAATACTAGTTATATTAGTACAGTAAGTAAAGAAGAAAATGATGAAATAATTGGTACTCTAACAATAAATAAATTAAACTTATCTAAAAATATCTATAATATTAACAGTTCTCATAATAATGTAGAAGAAAATGTTACTATTTTAAATGATGATATGAATCTAATAGTCTTAGCAGCTCATTCTGGTCCTGGATATATCGCTTTCTTCAATGATTTAGATAAACTAGAATTAAATGATACTGTTAATTTAACCTATAATAATAAGAAACTAGTATACAAAGTAACTAACATAGAAGAACAACCTAAAGATGGAACTATAGAAATAAATAAAACTGACAAACAAAGGTTAATACTAACTACTTGTAGTAAAAAAGATAAAACAAAACAGTTAGTAGTAATAACAGAAAAAATAGATGCCTAAGCACCTATTTTTTTATTATTAATTCATTATCTTTAACATCAAAAGTAACAGTCTCTCCATACTTAATATTACCTTTAACAAGTTCATGAGCAAGTAAGCTCTCAACAGTTTTACTAACTTCACGTTTTAAAGGCCTAGCCCCATAATTAACATCATATCCTGCATCAACTAAATAGTCTTTAGCTTTATCAGTTAATTTAATATGAATATCATTCATAGATAAACGATTCTCTATATCAGATATAATCTTATCAAGTATTTGATAGATAACATCTTTAGTAAGAGGTTTAAAGACAATAATCTCATCTACACGGTTAATAAATTCAGGTCTAAAGTGACTTCTTACTTCATCCATTACTTTACTAGTATCACCATCTAATATATATTCACTACCAAGGTTAGATGTCATAATAATGATTGTATTTTTAAAGTCAACAGTTCTACCATTAGAATCAGTTATTCTACCATCATCAAGTATTTGAAGTAAAAGGTTAAGAACTTCAGGATGAGCTTTCTCTATCTCATCAAATAAAACGATACTATATGGATTACGTCTAACTGCCTCAGTAAGTTGTCCTCCTTCTTCATAACCAACATAACCTGGAGGAGAACCAATTAAACGTGATACACTAAACTTCTCCATATATTCACTCATATCAATACGAACCATATGCTTCTCATCATCAAAAAGTTCATAAGCAAGAGTTCTTGCTACTTCTGTTTTACCAACACCAGTAGGACCTAAAAAGATGAATGAACCAATAGGTCTATTAGGATCTTTTATACCACTACGAGACTTAATTATCGCTTCACTAACTAAATGTAAGGCTTCATCTTGACCCATTACTCTTTTCTTCATACTATTCTCAAGATTAAGAAGTTTCTCTTTCTCACTACTAACTAACTTACTTAAAGGTATATTAGTCATTTTAGAAATAACACCAGCGATATCTTCTTCTGTAACATTATCACTTAAAAGTTTCATTTTATCTTTATTTTTTAACTCTTCAAGTTCTTTCTCTAACTTAGGAATAGTACCATGTTGAAGTTTAGCAGCTTTCTCTAAGTCATATTTATTTTCAGCTTGCTCTAATTCAAAGCGAGCCTTCTCAATTTCTCTTTTCTTATCATTAATCTTATCATTAAGACTTTTCTCTTCTTCCCAAGCCTCTTTATATTCCTTCTCTTTAGCTTTCAACTCTCCTAACTCTTTATCTATCTCATCTTTACGTTTAAGAGATAATTGGTCCTTCTCTTTCTTAATCGCTTGTCTTTCAATTTCAAGTCTCATAATCTTACGAGTTAAAGAATCAAGTGCATTAGGAACAGAGTCCATTTGTACACGAATAGTAGCACAAGCTTCATCTACTAAATCTATCGCTTTATCAGGTAAATATCTATCAGTAATATAACGATTAGATAATGTTGCAGCAGCAACTAAAGCTTTATCATGAATAGTAACTCCATGATGTATTTCAAACTTTTCTTTAAGACCACGTAATATTGTAATAGTATCTTCTACACTAGGCTCCTTAACAATAATCTTTTGAAACCGTCTCTCTAAAGCCCCATCTTTCTCTATATACTTACGATATTCATTTAAAGTAGTCGCACCAATAACATGAATCTCTCCGCGAGCAAGCATAGGTTTTAATATATTAGATGTATCCATCGCTCCTTCAGTATTACCAGTACCTACAATCATATGAATCTCATCAATAAACATAATAATAGAGCCTTCACTTTTCTTAACTTCATTTAAAACTTTCTTAAGTCTTTCTTCAAACTCACCACGATATTTAGCACCTGCCACAAGACTAGCCATATCAAGTTCCCATATAGTTTTATTTTTAAGACTAGCAGGAACATCCCCACGTTCTATACGAAGAGCAAGTCCTTCTACTATAGCAGTCTTACCAACACCAGGTTCACCAATTAAAACAGGGTTATTCTTAGTACGACGAGAGAGTACCCTTGTTATACTACGTATCTCTTCATCACGACCAATAACAGGATCAATTTTACCTATTTTAACCGCTTCATTTATATTACGACCATATTTTTCTAATACATTTTCATTTTCTTCATTTGGATTTTGATACATAATACATCTCTCCTTTCTTACACATACATATTATATATCTGTTGTTAGCACTTGTCAAGCAAGAGTGCTAATTTTTTTTGTAAAAAGAAAAGAATTTTAAAAACTCTATACCAAATTAGCAATTTTTTTCACTAAGACCAGTATATTTAGATATTTTATCTACAAAAAATCCATCTTTAAGAAGATTCTTAGCAATTGAATTTTTCTCTTGTCTACTACCTTGTTCAAGTCCTTCTTCCCTAGCAAGCTTAGTATGGTATTCTATCTTTTATTCTCCTTTTCTCTGGATCATATAGTCCTATATTATCTATATCATTTGTTAGTTCATATAATTTATCTCTTACTTCCATTAAGTTTTCATCTCCTTTACTTATTTTTAATATTTCTTTATTGATAATGCTAAGATAAAAATGTAGGAAATGACTAATATAAAAATGTCAGAAAACCTACAAAATTATCTTAGCATTTTTCATATGGTTGGTCTAATAATCACGGATAATAAATATCCAGAAAGGAGGATTATTATAAAGACTATATGTGACGAATTAAGGAAGGAGTTTACAATGTTAAATACTTTTGAAATTAAACCAAACTTTGCATACTTAAGTAGAAAATATGACTTGGATCCTAGAACCATAAAAAAATACTATAACGGTTATGATGGCAAAGCAACAACTAGAACTAAAACATCACAGTTAGATAAATATGAAGAAATAATAAAAGAAAAGTTATCTTATGATGGTGCCAAGATTTCAGCAGTCTTCTTTTTCCTAAAAAACGAAAAAGGTTATAAAGGAAGTTATAGTAATTTAACATATTATGTAAGAAAACACCCAAAAATAAAAAATATAACAACAAAGACCGAAACTCACGTAAGATTTGAAACTAAGGCTGGAGAACAACTACAGTTTGATTGGATTGAAAGTATCACACTGATAAGTAAGTATGGAGAAGTATTTGAATTTAATGTTTTTTCAGCAGAGTTAAGTTATAGTAGGATGCATTATTTTAATTATAGTGTACATAAAACTAGAGAAGATGTCTTAAACAATTTGATAGGTGCATTTAAGTTTTATGGTGGAGTTACAGAACATGTTTTAACAGATAATATGAGTAGTATTGTCAGTAATGGAAAATTTTGTAAAGAATTTAAGGCATTTGCAAAAGATTTAGAAATAATTGAAAAGAAGTGCAAAGTAAAACATCCTTATACAAAAGGTAAAGTTGAAGTTAGAAATAAGCTTATGAAATGGCTAATACCATATAACTATGAATTTGAAACTGAAGAAGATATAAAACAAATAATTAAAAAAATTAATACTGAAGTTAATAATCGAATTAATTCTACTACATCTATGAAACCAATATTACTTTATCAAAAAGAAAAAGAATACTTAAAACCTCTTCCACAAAATCAAATATTGGAACATTATATGAACTTAAGTGTCTCAGTAAAAGTTCAAAATACTATGCTAATTGATTATAAAGGTTCAAAGTATTCAGTCCCCCAAAAGTATATTAACAAAACTTTAAAGCTTAAAGAAATTGATAATAAACTTTATATTTATGATAACACAGAATTAGTTGTTGTACATGAAATAAGTAATAAACCAATTAATTATAAAGATGAACATTATATAGATGGTTTAAAAGAAAGTATACCATATAAAACAGATGCTGAAATTGAAGAACTTGCAAAAAAGAACTTAGAATTATTTGATCAATTAACAAAAACTAATTAAAAGAGGAGGAATAATATATGAATAATAATATAATGAAAAAGTTTTGTAAAGAATTACGTTTAAATGCTTGTCTAAATAGCATAGAGGAATGTTGTAATGCAACTTATGGCTATATCACTGGCGAATATGAAGTCAATGATTTAGATGAACTAGAAGATGCATTATTATGTGTTCCTGATTATATTAAAGAGGTAAAAGAAATAATAGGAGAAATTATTGATATTTATGAAAAGGAGATGTTAGAAAATGAATAACTATAATAAATTACTTAATAATTTAGAAACATTAAAATTATTAAAAATGAGAGATAACATAGATGACTATATTGATTTAGTAAATAATAAAAAGAAAGATATAACAGAAGCATTGTATGAGCTTACAAATTTAGAAATAGAAATGCTAAAGGAGAAAAGGATACAACATTCAATTCAATTTGCAGGATTTCCATATCAAAAAACATTTGATGATTTTGATTTTTCATTTCAACCTAATCTAAATAAAGAACAAATATTAGACTTTAAAAACTTACGGTTTATTGAGAATAAAGAAAACATTTTATTTGTTGGTAGCCCAGGTGTTGGTAAAACACATCTGGCTACTGCAATAGGGTTAGAAAATGCTAAAAATAATCATAGTACCTATTTTATTAATTGTAACGATTTAATTGAAGCTTTGAAGAAAGCCCATTCTCATAATAGACTAGATGACAAATTAAAAACCTTATCCAAGTACAAATTACTTATTATTGATGAAGTTGGATACTTACCTATTGATACTGAAGCGGCTAATATGTTATTTCAACTTATTAATAAAAGATATGAAAAAAATTCTACCATAATAACAACTAATAAACCGTTTTCTAGATGGGGTGAACTATTTGGTGATAATATGATTGCCAATGCTATTTTAGACCGTTTATTACATCATTCTCATGTTATTTCTATAACTGGGAAATCTTATAGGACTAAAGATATATTGGTAGATTCGACTGAATCTGGCGATTAGATTCTGCTAATATAAAAATGTAGTTTTTCCTACATAATTATTTTAGCCAAAAACTACATTTTTATCTTGACATTATCAGCATCTTTCTCACCTCTGTTTTATCTTACTACTTTTTTTTCACAAAGGCTAGTCCTCAAAGGATTTATGTGACTGAAAGTCAATGGATATTATCCGCCAGTGCCTAGCATATTATAGTTCACCTACAGCCTCACAAAAACATTCTTCTAACTTTTCTTCATTAGTTCTTAAATATTGTTTAGTTGAATCTATATTGCAATGACCTAGAGTTGATGATATAGTTGTTATGGGAACATTATTATTTAGTAGGCTGGTTGCAAGAGTCCTTCTAAATGAATGTATCCCTTTTTTTTCGTATTTAGATAGATCAATTCCTATTTTATTTGCAACTCGTTTTATTATATGATGAAACGAAAAAGAATCACTTAATTTAATATATGGGAATATATGTCTTATAAAAATATAGTCATCTTCTTTCTTAATCTTAAATGGGCTTTCATATTTAATATAATCTATAATTGCATCACCAATATCATTTGTTAAAGGTAATTTAACAGGTTTATTAGTTTTCTCTTGAATTATGTATATTGTTTTTTCATTCCAATTTATATCAGACCACTTTAAATGCTTAATATCTATTCCTCTTAATCCCAGTCTAGCTGCAATCAAAATCATTGCATAATGTCTTCTACTAGCAATATTAGTTTTGTCTTCCTTTAGGTAGTTTAATATTTTTTCTACATCTTCTTTTTCAAAAACAGTTGGTATAGAATTTTTAGTATTTCTATTAATGACAGGTATAAGATATGAATAATTAGTTTTTACTAATTCTTCTGTAAATAAATAATTGAATAAGCATTTTAAGCTCCAACAAATTCTAATTCTTCTTGATATTGGCTCTGTATTATCATCGATATATTTATTAATAATATCTTTGCTCATTTCTGCAATGTTTCTAATATTTTTGCTTTCTAAATAATAAAGGAATTGTTTTGTCAATACTTGTTTGTCTTTAATTGTAGTTTCTTTATTATTTAAAATTTCTTTACAATATTTTAAGTAATTATCTAATAAATCATCGTAATAATTCGATAAGATTATTCCTCTATTAATTTTAATAGAATTCATATAATTAATAACAAATTCATCAATATTAATAAGTACTTTCATAGATTCTACAATTTTATTTTCTTTTTTTGATAATATCTTTTGTTCACTAAAATTAATATTATATTGTTCAAGTAGAAAAGAATATATAGTTTTATCAGTAAAACTTAATATATCATTATCTTCACAATAATCTTTAAATTGTTTCCAGTACTTTTTAAATTTGTTTACTTTGTCCAAAGAAAAATTATTATTCATTAACACCTCCTCACTATGATACATTAATTTCCTTAATTCTTGATTCATTTTTATCACATCCTTTCTCTTTGAAAAGTTGAATCAAACTTTTCAAGAGAATATTATATATTATCAGACAAAAAATACAAAAAAAGACAGTAATTTCAACAATTATTGTCTTTTTGTCTTATAAATTATTTTGTCCTATAACGCGAATTATAAGACATGTCTTATAATTGTTGTTACCATTGTTGTTCACGTTACGCACGAGAGACGTACTGTTGATAATTCCCTACTATAATCTATTTAAACTAATTATAGCCTAATTTAATTTAGTCAGTAAGCTAGAAATTAAAATTTCTAGCTTACTGACATCTAACTACCAAGAGTCACTACAAACGGATTAGATTTAGTACCTGTACCTCCGGAAATTGAGACGCTAGATTTTAGATTTATTGACGGCCGGACACCGCTCGCGTTGGTCGAAAGATCGAAGCCCGCGTCACTATCGGTGTCCACGCTACGCACGAGAGACGCACTATATAGTGTTAAAGTCCAATAAGATGTATTATTACCATCTCTATCAAATTGTCCGGACATTAATTCTCCTAAACGGAGTAAGCCAACTTTAGCATTTGTACTTTTAGCATATCCTGACATATTAGTATCTGTATATTTTGCTAATTTATATGAAGTACCACTTCCTACAGTTCCTATATACCATGTTGTACTATCTTCTATCATATCACTATATGTACTATCTACATAACTAGTTAAATATTCTCCATTTAAAAATGTACCTATTGTATTTGTACTTGAATAATTTGCATTTCTGTCACTATCAAAAGCACTCTTTATAAAACCTCCTTCATTTTTTAATGGTTCGGCACTGACTATCTTTGTCCCACTACCATTTTCATGACTTACTATTCTGTATAGATTATTCTCACCACTTCCGAAAGTTATATATTCACCGCTATATCTACTTGAAAGTAATGTTCCTGAAAGTTCTGCATCATTATCTCCGTTTAAGCGATAAGGGTTATCTATTGTTCCATCACCATCTACAATTTTAACGCTAGATTTTAGATTTATTGACGGCCGGACACCGT
Source organism: uncultured Bacilli bacterium (assembly GCA_944331935.1). Classification (GTDB taxonomy): domain Bacteria; phylum Bacillota_I; class Bacilli_A; order RF39; family UBA660; genus Onthousia. Next base: position 26,309 of record CALVIV010000004.1, read on the forward strand.
CCGCGCGGGCCGAAGCAGATTTGGCCGCGCCACCATTGTAGTTCACGCAACGCACGTCAGACGCACTATATGGTGTTAAGGTCCACCACCAAAGTCCATTATTTAAATAACCATTACTATATGTTGTTCCTGTATAACTAGATCGATATTCATACATATTAAGTAATCCTACTGCATCGGTTACTGTGGTAGTTCCATTTGGTCTTGTTATACTTCCTAAACTAGTGGCATCTAATGTTGCATCCCATACTGCATCTGTCACTACAAAGTTCTCATAATCTCTTAAATTACCTAAGAAACCATCTACTGTGGTATCATTTAACCATTCTTCCATATAACTTCCTTCAAATGCTGTACTATCACTCGAATAAGTAATTGCACTTATATTCCATTGTGTTACTAGCTTTGTTGTCTTTGCTTCTTTATTTACAGACACCGCTCTCCATAGTTTTCCACTATACCAGATATAGTTATTAGGGTCGGTACCTGTTATGAAAGTATCTACGTCATCATCATATGTACTTCCATCTGGTCCCACATTTGCTGGTATAACATCAGAAGCAGGACCTGTTAACTTAATTTCTTCAAATAAGTGCCCATTACTAGGTAACGCTAAATCATTATAATCTAGTCCTACATTTACTCCTAAAGTAATTGTTACCTCACTATCTGAATTATTTGTAACTCTTATTTTATATACATTACTAGAACCTGCCGTTCCACTCATTTCCAAATTAGTTCCTATTTCACTTGATGGTGTATTTAACCCTTCTTCTGTTACATATCCTGCACTTACTCCTTCTGGTAAGCTTCCTTCATAATAAAAGTTAAATCTTGCTTTTCTATTATTTGGATTAGATAACGTTACGGTAAACTCTTTAGTCTCGCCCGCTCCTACTGTTAAAGTATTACCAGCACTTCCATCTACCTCTAAATCATACACTAAGTTACCTGTTATGATACTTATTGCATTCCCCTGTTCTTTGCTTACTGTAAACATGGCATAAGAAAAATATCCCCCTACTATTAGTAAGGTTATTATAACCATTACTATCATATAAATTTTACTAAAACTTGTTTCTAATAATAATCTTTTCATAAACTAATACCTCACCTTCTATAAGTTTATCCAAACAAACCTTTTTAATACGGTATAATTATCTTTAACAGTTTTTAATTACCTACTATAATTAACTATCTTAAAATAATTATAACACATTTTCGCCTATTTTCCCAAGAAAATTTATCTTGCTTCCAAAAAATGGAAAAATTAAATTGGTGAAGAAAAATGATTATAAAAAACTTAAGATATACAAGAGAAAACTTAGGTCTTAAACAAAAAGATTTAACTGTCCTTTTTAATGTAACTTATTCTACAACATTTGAATGGGAAACAGGTAAGGACACAATACCTTTAAAACAACTAATTAAATATGCAAATAAATACAATTTTAGCCTAGACTATCTATATTTGGTTTAACTAACACAAATAAGATTTATTTGGCCTTAGAAATAAATTTAACTACCATATCTAAAAACTTAACTACTATTAGAAAAAAATAAAAGAAAAAGTATATAACTAAAACTATATACTTTATTCACTTACTACACTTATCGCTGTTTGTAACATAGTATCATTTTCATAAGTTAATGTTTCTCCTTCTTGTAATACAGTCTCTACTCTATCAGTAGGAACAACTCCCTTATCATTAACCCAATTACCTTTAGGAGTTAACCATTTCTGCACTGTATATTTAATAGTATCTCCACTATTTAAATCACTAGCAGACTGAACTGTTCCTTTACCATAAGAGTTAATACCTACTATATGAGAACCATAACTTTCTTTAAAGGCACTAGCAAGTATTTCTGAAGCACTTGCACTCTCATCATTAATAATTACACTAACAGGATAATCTCTATCAACACTCTTCTTAGTACCATAAACTTTCTCTGTTTCACTCTTAGTCTGTAACTGATATAACACTTGCTTCTTATTTAAAAATAAACATAATATATTCTTAACTTCAGATAAATAACCTCCAGGATTATCTCTAACATCAATAACTAATCCTTCTATATTATTCTTCTCTAACTTCTTTAAAGCACTATTAAATTGTTTATAAGAGTTACTATTAAATATATCTATTTTAATATAACCAATTTTTTTATCATTATTTTCATATATCTCACTATCAATTACAGGAGTATCTATAGTATTTTTATTAAGTTCAAAGTTCAGCTCTTCTCCATCACGATTAACTGTTATTTTAGTCTTATCTTCGCTACCAATCATAGAAACAACTTCAGTTAAACTCTTACCTGTAATATCAGTATCATTTACTTTAGTAACAACATCTCCTACTTTTATACCAGCTTTACTAGCAGGACTACTATCAAAGACATTACCAACACTAACAACACCATCTTTAAGCATTACTTCTATACCTATTCCTTCATAAGTACCACTTAATTCTTCATTAAAATCTTGACTTGCATCGCCTCTAAAGTAAGTAGCATAAGGATCATCTAAGTAATTAATCATCCCTTGTATACCAGCATCAATAAGTTCTTCTTTATCAACATCTTCATAGTAGTTATCAATAATATTATTATAAGTAGTAACAAACTCATCTAAATCATCATTAGAAGATGAATCACTAAACACTACAAAGTTAACTATATTACCTAAAAGAAAACCAAACATAATAGCAATTATCATGATAATAATAACTTCAGAAAAATTAAAGCCGCTTCTTCTTTCTACTATAATCTCTCTAACATTACTATTATCATCTAACTCTTCTTTAGCATTAACATCTTCTACAATATTTTCTTTATCATTATTCTTCTTCTTTTTAAACATTAGTATCACCCCACTGCTTTAATTTTATCACAAATAAAACAATATCTAAAGAAAAATATATATGTTTAATTCATCTTTACACTTACTAATGTAATGACTACATTAGCTTGTGCAAATATATTACATTTTTATTGACACAATCTATCTATTATGATACATTATAGACAGATGGGAGACTTGTATAAAAGATGGGGAAAAGGAGGTTGTGAAAAATTTTAAAAAAAATATAATTTTTGTAAATTAAGGGTACTTTTTGGGGTGAATTTTGCAAATTCGCCTAGCGAAAATTGCAAATTTACCACTATTTTAGAGATAAATTTGCAAAATTACCTTTTTGCATTAGTTTTTAGTATATGCTATAACACTTGCAAGGAGGTTTTATGAAAAAAAACGAATTAAAAATATTCCAGATAATGTCTCTGATGAAGAGATTAGAGAGTATATGATTTCTAATAACTTTGTCTATGAAGGAACACTTGATAGTGTCTTTAAAGCTATTATGGGTGGATGTCTTTTATATTTAGGAGATTTAATATCTAAATTAACTGGACTTGATAAAGATTTTATTATTAAAAACTTTAAAGAACAGAATGTTGAACATAAAATATCGAATGCTCTTGAAAGGAAAAAAGTATCTGATTTTATCTTTAAATTACCAGGCTATATTATTAACTTAGAATGTAATCGTGGATACTGGGACGGTTTAATAGAGCGAAATGATGCCTACTTTGGTAAAATAAAGGGTGAGTTATTAAGTAAAGGAGAAGAGTATAGTAAAAAAATAAAAGTAATTCAGATTAACTTTGATATCTTTGATAACTTTGAAGAATGTCTAGGAAAAGAGAATATATCTAAATTTTATATGAAGAATAATGAAAATATAATAGAAACAGAAACTAGTGAGAAAATCCATATAGACATGATGAAAAGTTATAATAAGTATCTTAATGAAGAAGAATTAACTAAATTGGACAAAGAATTAGTAATATTAATGTTAGATGATTATCTAGAAATCAAAAAAATAGCGAAAGGAGACGAGGAACTTATGGAAGTTGCAAAAAGATTATATGAATTAACAGATAATATTGATAATATAGGACTTTATGACCCTGAGAAAAGAAGAAAAGAAGAGGAAGCTTTAAAGATTGAGTATCATAGCAATATTGCTAGAGAAGAAGGTATTGAACAAGGTATTGAACAAGGAATTGAACAAGGTGCTAAAGACGAGAAAAAATCTATTGCAAAGAATCTTCTTAATATAGGTATGCCTATAAAAGATATAGTTAAAGCGACTGGACTTTCTAAAAAGCAAGTAACAATGTTGATGTAAAGGAGACGAGGAACTTATGGAAGTTGCAAAAAGATTATATGAATTAACAGATAATATTGATAATATAGGACTTTATGACCCTGAGAAAAGAAGAAAAGAAGAGGAAGCTTAAAAAATAGAATATCATAGTAATATTGCTAGAGAAGAAGGTATTGAACAAGGAATTGAACAAGGTGCTAAAGATGAGAAAAATCTATTGCAAAGAATCTTCTTAATATAGGTATGCCTATAAAAGATATAATTAAAGCGACTGGATTATCCAAAAAACAAATAACTATGTTAATGTAAGTAATAAAACTAGTCAAACGACTAGTTTTATTGTTAACTATTTAAAAAACTTGTAATTTCACTTAAATCAGTAATAGTTTCTGTAACTTCACCATCTTCAAACTTAAGTAAAGTATTCGCTTTAACTCTTAAACTACTAGCATCATCTGTAACAATATCTCCATCAGTAACATATTTCTTATTCATACCATTAGATAGATCAACACTATATAGTTTAGTATCACTATTATTTAACTGATAAGAACTTATTAAAGAACTAATAGTAGAATACTGATCACTAGAATCATAATATATTACATAATACTCTCCATCGCCTTGATTAAAAGATTCACCTGCTAATATCTCATCATATTGAATAGCATTCTCTGTAACTTTTTCTTCTTCAGTATCTTTACTAAGTATTAACGTAGTTAAAAAATACATTCCCACTAATAAAAGCGCTGCAACTACTATTATTATAATAGTTTTCTTAACCTCACTAGGTAATCCCTTTTTACTATTTAAATAATCTCTTTTCATATACATCATTACCTTTCGTTACATCTCTAATAATATCATAAACAAAAGAAAAAATAAACACTTTCGTGCTTATTTCATTGTCGGTAAAACGTTTATAGAATTAGCAACTTCTAAGAGTTCATCTTGATTCATTACATCACTCACTAAATAATAATTAATACCACCACTTGTAAAATTAATAGAATTATCAGAAAGTACTCCAAAACTATCCATAAACATAACAGGTTCACCCATCGTTGGTATAACCGTAAATTCATCCATTGCCTTAACAGTCTCTTCTACAAGTAAAAATGGTTTATCCCCAGAAAAAGTAAGTATAACTCTCTCTCCACCAGAGATATCAACTTTCTCTTCATTAGCAAGTTTAGTACCTTCAGGAAGTACTAAAGGATAAACAACATCATCTAAAGCACTAGTCTCTACAACCTCTTCTTCTGTACTAACTGTACTCATTATCGTATCTATTTCAAAGTAATTTTTTTTAAAACTAGGACTAAAATCAATATCTTTTACTTTTAAGGTCATATTAGGAACATCATCACTATCTAAAACAATCGCTTCTTTAAGTTTTAAATCTTTATCAAATGTAACTTTTTGACTAACTAAACTTCTATTATTAGGATAATTAACATTACTTGTAAACACATAATCTTTATCATCTTTTTTAAAAGTTCTCTTATCATCATTTTCTAAATCACTTATTATAGATTGTAATAAATAAACTTGTGAATTATTATAAGGCCAATCACTTTGAAACTTAAAACTTTTATTTAAACTAGGTGTTAATACAAAAACTCCATCATCGTTCTTTAAAATTATTTGTTCATGGTTATTAGAAGTATTAGTAAGTGTTATCTTATAATAATCATCTTTCTTATAAGCAGTTTCTACTTCATAATTATAGATATCATCATTATTTAAAACTTCCAGTGTTCCTGTCATTACATAACCTTTACCATCATCAACTTTTTTATCTAAATCTGCTAAAACATCACTTTCACTATTTTTCCCACATCCAGTAACTAAAAAACAAGCGATAAATAATAAGAATAAGCTTAATTTTTTCAAAATTTTTCACCTCTTCACTTTCTCTAATTAATTATATTAAAGAAAATAAATTAATATTCATGAATAAAAAATGTAAATTAGTCCATTATATGAATGTAATAAATAAAAAGAGGAGGAATTATGGAAACATTAAAAAAAATATGCTTAGTTCTTATTATAATAGGAGCTATAAACTGGGCATTAGTAGGTTTATTTGAACTAGATTTAGTTGCAACTCTATTCGGAGGTAGTGATGAACTACTAGCAAGATTAGTTTATATTATAATAGGAATTGCAGGTCTAATTGATATAAGTATTTTATTTGATCGTTTAGACCATCATGATTAAAAAAGAGATTCAAGTAAATGAGTCTCTTTTTTAACTATTTGCAGTAATTCTAACTTTAACTTTCTTAGTCTTAGGTGCATAGTTAAGTTTAACATCGTCTCCCCTAACTTTAACTTCTACTTCATGTTCTCCAACACCTAAACCATCTAAATCTACATAAGCATATATAGTAGATGAATCTATACTATCAATAATAGATTTACTACCAGTAACAACTACTGTAACTCTACTATCTTCTTCCGACAAAGCTTGTACTCTATATTTAGATGTATCCAAGTTCTCAGTAGCAATTGAAACATTATTAATTTCTCTAGTTGTAGAATCATCAAGTGTTACATTAACAGTAATAGTTTTCTCACTTATCTCTGTAACACCATTAGGACGTTTCAAAGTAACAGTATATTCTTTATCATCAGAAAGTCCTGTAACATCTACTTCTACTTTTAATGAATCTAATTTATCTAAAGCTTCTTCACTACCATAAACAGTAACACTATCTATATTAGTACTAAGTGATTTAATCGCTTTACCAAAAGCAAGCTCTCCCTTAGGAACTATCTCAATAGGTAATTTTTTAGATGGACTAGACACAGTTACTTTAGCAGTCACTGTCTTAGGAACTATTTCTACATCTACTGTCTTACCATTAGCATCATATGCAACTAAAGGAACATCTTCAAGAGTAATTTCTCCAGCTTCTTGTGTAGGAAAATCATCAACATCAACTAATGCTCTAACAGTTGCAACTTCATCAAGCTTATATTCAGCACCTTTAACTATTACTTCACTTCTATCAAGTTCTACATTATCTATATTTAATTTAGTATCTAAATTATCTTGATGTAATACATCATAAGTAAGTGATTTAGTAGCACTAACTTTATCATATATAGTAACTGTAACTGTAGATGGATCAAGTCTATAATCGATTGATTTTAATTGTTGTGTATATTTAAGGGTTACTTTATGTTGCCCTGGTTTTAAACCAGTTAAATCAACAGTAACTCCTCCACTAGGAGATTGTTTTGCTAAAAAGATATGTCTTTTCTGACCAACTAAAGTTATATCAACACTATCAGGTAATCCTTCAACAACATAAGCTTCTTCATTATAAGTAGCTGTAACAGGTTGATCATATAAAATCTCTGCATATTGATCAATCATTGTATTACCTTCACTATCTACAATAAAGAAAACTGCTAAAGCCAAGACTAAACTTATTACAATTAAGGTTTGTTTCTTCCCAATAAGTCGTTCTAAACCTTTACTATTACTCTTAGAAAAATCTATAATTTTAAGAATTAACTTAGTAATAGGAGTAATTAACCACTTATCAAAGAATGCACCTATATGACGAAAAAATTTTCCAATACCTCTAATTATCTTCTTCATATATCTCTTCCTCTTCTATTTCATCTTCATCGTACTCATTACTAGTCTTAGGCTTTAATTCATTTATTAACATCATTCTAACATCATCTATTGATAAGTTATAGAAAAGCTCTCCTTTAATAGCAACAGATAAACGTCCAGTTTCTTCTGAAACAACTAAAGCAATAGCATCTGTCTCTTCAGCAATACCAAGTGCTGCTCTATGTCTTGTACCAAGTCTTTTATTGATTTTAGTACTACTACTAGTAGGAAATACTGCTCCAGCACAAGTTATCCTATCTCCTTGAATAATAACTCCTCCATCATGTAAAGGATTACCCTCATAGAATATTGCTATTAACAAATCACTTGATAAATCAGCATAAAGTTTCTTAGCTTTATCTATATAATTACCTAAACTAATATCCCGCTCTAATACGATTAAAGCACCAATTTTATTTTTTCTTAAATAATCCATCGCTTGGGTTAATTGATATACTAAATGTTCTCTTTCATCAACAGTAAGCACTTTATGACGACCTAACAACTGATTACGACCTAACTGCTCCAAAATATTTCTAATCTCCGGTTGAAAGATTACAATTAAAGCAAGTGGTCCATACATAATGACATACTCTAAAAGTAAACCAACAGTTGTAAAGCCACACAAATCACTAACTATTTTTAAAATAATGATAATGATAACTCCCTTAAACAAAAGAGTAAGCTTAACACTATTTCTAATATTTTTTAAAATGATATAAAACATTAACCAAACAATCGATATATCGACAATTTTCCTCAAAATTGTCAAAACACTTGTAACAGTAATAACCATAAAATCTCTCCTAACTGTCTCTAAACTGTATTATTATTTCCATCTTGATTAATAGTTGGTATAACTACTTCTACTTGACTAACTTCACTAGATGGAGTATTTACATTATCAGTACTAACTGTATTATTAGTAGTTTGTTCAATCTGTGGATTAACTACAGTAGGTGTAACTACATTATTAGGTTGTGATACCTCTACTTGAGGAGCCTCTACTGTAGCAGTATTATTAGGATTAACACTTGTCGTAACCTCACTAACTGTCGGTGTTACAACACTACTATTAACAGGCTGAACTACTGGTTCGCTTACAACGTTATTTTGAACAGCATCTGTATTATTAACACTACTAGTTGGAACTTCTTCTGCTACTGGAACACTACTAACAGGCTCTGCAATAGGTGTAACAGGACTACTCTCTACTTGTGTAGCATTACTTACATCACTAACCACAGTATCTTGAACAACTGCTGTATTATTAGTATCATCAACAGTAGCATATTTTTCTTTCTCTTTTTTATTCTTAATACCTTTCTCTGCTAAATAACCAATACAAGCAAAAATAAGAATAACAAGTACTACTACCCACACGATATAAAAAGGGCCATCCAATGTATCCCTAAAAAATTCAATAACAATATCCATAAGACACCGCCTTTCACACTTCATCCCTTTATTCTTCATTTATTATCATAACATGATGAACTCATCTTTTCAACTAAAGAAAAATAAAAAATTATTATTTATGTAATTTCATGTATATAGTATCAACAGCATCACCATTAATAATTGCAACATTCTTAAAAGTCTTATAAGGAACAAAGCCTAGTTTTTCATATAAATTTATCGCTCTATAATTATTAGAATATACTCCTAAATAAATTTCTTCTAACTTCAAATCATTAAATCCATAATCTATAAATCTCTTAAGTGCTTCTAATCCATAATGTCTATTTTGAAACTCTTCATTTACAACAATACCAATTTCCGCATTACTTAAAGTTATATTATCAAAATCTATATTTCCAATAAACTTACCACTCTTTTTATCAAACATCGACAAAATTATCAAAGTATCTGTTTCTAATGCTTCTTTTACACACATAAATCTATTCTCATAAGTATAAGGCTTAGGGTCAGCAGTTATAAATTTCTTTATATTAGGATTATTAAACATCTTTAAATATTCATCTATTAAATCATATGAAATATTAACATAATAAATATTATCTGATTCTAATACAATTTCTCTATTCATAAACACTCCAAAAAATAACTTCTCAACCAATATAATTATACTACAAAATCAATTAAAAATCACACAGTAATAACTAAATTAGATTTTAAATAATTAATAATAGTATCTTTTAAATCAGTAATTTCCACATCTAGCCAATTATTTTTATAAAGTAAATGTCGGATTTAGTGTTGACTTTGTCCGACATTTACTCACCAATATTATATTTTCTTTGCTGCTAATTTTTAACTGCAATGTTTTATCCTACATTCAAAATATAAAATAACACTCCATTAAACAATAAAATGGTGCCGACTAAAGGATTTGAACCTTTGACCTACTCATTACGAATGAGTTGCTCTACCTACTGAGCTAAGTCGGCATAAAAACTTTACTACTTTAGTATAGCAAAGTTTAAAGAAATAATCTATTACAAATCCAAACTATCAGGATTTAATAAGAAATCCATAATTCCAATAACAGATATACCTTCTTCAGTAATCCAAGGTTTAATTATATCTTTAACAACAATAATCTTTTTAAAGTTATCTCCTATATTCATTAAAGATCTTTCCTCTTGAATAGTCTTTTCCCTAGTTTCCAAATTTAAAGAAGATTGTATATAATAACGTTTATTACCTAAATTACATACAAAATCAACTTCTAATTGTTTTCTCTCACTTTTACCATCCTTATTTTTAACATTCTGCTCTACAACTCCAACATCTACATTATATCCTCTAACTAATAATTCATTATAAATAATGTTTTCCATCAAATGGCTTTCTTCTTGTTGTCTATAGTTAAGTCTTGCATTTCTTAAACCAACATCTGTAAAATAATACTTCTGAGGAGTCTGAATGTATTTTTTTCCTTTTATATCATATCTTAAAGATTTATTAACAATAAATGCATCTTCTATATTCTTTAAATATAGGTTTATAGTATTTAATGACAACTCTTTTTCCCCATTACTTTTAAAAGCATTATAAATTTTTTGAGGATTAGTAAGAGAACCTACTGATGATGCTAACATATTTATTATAGAATCAAGTATATCAACTCTTGATATATTATTCCTATCTACTATATCTTTAACATATGTTTCCTTAAACAAATCTTTTAAATATTGTGACTTTTCTTCATCTGTTTTTTTAGAAAGTATAAGAGGCAATCCTCCATAAGTAACATAATCGGCCCAAGCTTCATATTTATCTCCATCATAACATGATAAATATTCACTAAAAGAAAGTGGGAACACTCTAACCTGATCGCCTCTACCTCTAAACTCTGTTATTATATCACTTGATAAGAATTTAGAATTACTACCAGTTACATAAACATCCATATTTCTCTCATATAAAAACCCGTTTAAAACATATTCAAAACCAGCTACAAGTTGTATTTCATCTAAAATAATATAATACATGTCTTTATCAGTAACTTTACTTCTTATATATTTATCTAAGATTTTAGCATCTAAATATTTTCTATTTTGTTCTTTATCAAGTTCTAATTTAATTATATGATCATCTTTTACACCAATAGATTTTAAATAGTTAATAAATAATGGATCTAATAAATACGATTTTCCACACCTTCTTATTCCTGTAACAACTTTAATAAGACCATTTTCTTTTCTATTGATTAATCTATTTAAATAAATATCTCTTTTAATTTGTTTCATAAAACCAGCTCCTTCTTTTATAATTTTATTATAACTCAAAAGAATAAAGCTTAGCAATAGTTTCGCTGAAGATTTTTGTGTATTTACGCAAAAATCTTCACCGTTTTTTATTCTGTCCTAAGTGCAATAACAGGGTCTTTCTTACTAGCCATTTTAGATGGAACAAATCCACTTAAAACTGTCAAAGTAACACTAATTACTAAAAGAATAATGGCATGAACAGGATTAAGACTAGCAACATTAGGAAGGTCTGCTAAACTCTCTATTAATGAATTAATTGGGAATGTCAAAAGATAAGCAATAACAAGTCCTAAGACACCACTACATACTCCAATAATAAATGTCTCAGCATTAAATACCCGAGTTATATCTTTTCCTCTTGCCCCTAAAGCTCTTAAGATACCAATCTCTTTAGTTCTCTCAAGTACAGAAATATAAGTAATAATCGCAATCATAATACAAGATACCACAAGAGATATTGATGAAAATGCTATCAAGACATAAGTAACAGCATCCATAATACTACCTGATAAAGTACTAATCAAAGAAGCATAATCAGTATATAATACTTGGTCACTTTCATCTTTACCTTCATTATAGTCATCTATATAATCTGTAATATAGTCCTTAGTATCAAAATCTTTTGGATAAATATAAATAATTAAAGGAGTTACTTCTGCACCTAACACCCCTAAAATATTATCTTTAGTAACAGTAGAAGTTGTATCATCAAAAGCTTGACCTGTTAAAACATTATAATCGACTTCTTTTTGTCTATTAACAATATCACTATCTTTATTCTTATTAATAACCTCATCTACTAATGCAGAATTATAGTAAATTCCTGACTGAGTCAAAGAATTCTTATCTTCTTTTCCCCTTATAATAGCAGTAACTTTAACTGTAATCGCATCAATACTATTATACATCTCTTCATAATCTTTACTAGGCACAAAATAATTATTAATCTCATTATAGTAAATATCATTAGGAATTACTTTAAACTCTTTATTTAAAATATCATCAAAAGATATATTACTACTTGTATCAAATCCAAGTTGTTCTAAAGTACCACTATCTAACTCATTACGAGAATTAACAGCAATAACAACACTAGGAGTATCTTTATCTATAGAGCCTGCTAAAACATCATAATTATCTTCTAACATGCTCTTACCATTAACTTTATCAGCATATAAACTCCAACCCATAACACCAGTCATAGATGTAGTAGACATACTATAATTTGTACTAGTAGGAACTAATCCATAAGTACCATCCGCATTTCTAGTAACAACATTTAAAGTAGTACCATACTCATAACTAATAGCCGAAACATTATCTTTATCCATAGATTCTATATAATTAATATAATCATCATTAATAGTATTAAAGTGCATCATAGTCTCTAAACTATTTTCTCTAGGATAAATAACGTTCTTATTAGTATACTCTTCATGTTTATCTCTATTGCTAGTCATCTCTTGCATAACTTCTTCATTTATATTCATAGCCTGTGTACTAATCGTAATAGGCATCTGTGATAAACTATCCGCTTCATATTCATCTATTTTCTTCTGAAAACCATTAGATAATGAAAGTATTAAAGCAATACCAATAATACCAATAGATGCTGCAAAAGATGTCAAGAACGTTCTACCTTTCTTAGTCTTAATATTATTAAAAGAAAGTTTTAATGCTGCCCCATATCCAAGTACAGTCTTTTTAATAGTTACTTTATCTTTAGAATTCTCTTTATCTTTAACAGGCTTACTATCACTTAAAATCTTTCCATCTTTAAGTTCAATAACTCTAGTTGCATAATCCTCTGCAAGCTCTGGATTATGAGTAACCATAATAACTAACTTATCTTTTGCAATTTCTTTTATTAAATCCATTATCTGAACACTAGTAACAGAGTCAAGTGCCCCAGTAGGTTCATCTGCAAGTATAATCTCAGGGTCATTAACAAGAGCCCTAGCAATGGCAACCCTTTGCATCTGTCCTCCAGATAACTGATTAGGCTTTTTATGGGCATGGTCTTTAAGACCAACTTTATCTAAAGCTTCAAGTGCTTTAACCTTTCTATCTTTCTTCTTATAACCACTAAGTATTAAAGCCATCTCTACATTTTCTAAAACACTAATATGACTAATTAAGTTATATGACTGAAAGATAAAACCAACACAATTATTACGATAATAGTCCCATTCCACACTTTTAAACTTCTTAGTACTTTTATTATTAATGATTAAGTCCCCACTATCATATCTATCAAGTCCTCCTAAAATGTTTAAAAGAGTAGTCTTACCACTACCACTACTTCCCAAAATAGCGACAAACTCACACTTTCTAAACTTTAAACTAACATCATTTAAAGCATGTTGAACAAAATCTCCTGTCTTATAACTTTTATTTATATTCTTTAACTCAAGCATAAATTCCTCCTTAAATACTCTACATAACTATTATATACTATAAATTAATATTTTTATTTATTTTTTTGAAATATAATGTTAAAATTAAGGAAAGGGAGGGATTAATATGTTAAGAAAAATATCTAAAAACTTATTCCCTCTATGGCAATACTAAGGTTTGTATTGCCTTTTTTAATGGAGGAGTATATGAAAACAATATTTGATTATCAAAGAGAAATAATTAGTGAATTAAAAGAAAATGAGTATTTAACTATTCATGAATTAAAAAAGAGAATAGAAATACCTTCATACCAAGAACGAAGTAATTTTCTAGAAGCCTTATATAATCTAGAGTTAAAAGAAGGCATTTATAATATAAGGAAAGGTACATACACACTATTTCCTAAAGACTTATACAAAGTTGACTATGTAATTCCTATTTCCAAAGGATTATATTTAAAAAGATCTAAAGTAACAATAGATGAAACTCTTAATAAAGGAAAAATAATTTTGCCAGACGATATCGTTGTTGTAACCAATGAAGAAAATCCTAAAATAAAAAGAATAATCGGAAGAAGTATGTATTTCTTTAAAAACTACTTATTGAAAGAATTAGGACAAAAGAATTTAACATATAAACAAATTAAAACCCTTGCTATAGCAAGAAACAAACAAAAAATAACTGAACTAAAAGATTTACTACACAATCTTGAAAAAGAAGGTAAAATCTACTGTCAAGGCAAAACATTTGAAAAGTGGCCAAATAACTTAGCTTTAACTAAATTAGAAACTGATAGTAATAATAAATTATATTTTGAGTTAGATAACAAAAGATACTACAAAGAGAAAGAAGAACTTAACAATGCTTTAGATGGAGATATTATCGCTGTATCAAGGAAAGGAAAACACATTGCAAAAATAATTGAAAGAACAAAAGAAGAATTAATATTAGAAGTAGTTGAAATTGAAGGAGTAAAACAATTAGAACCAATACTTTTACCAGGTAAGGGCAAAATTAAAGTTAGAATAAGCTCTAATGACATGAAACATCTTAAAATCGGTGATAGAATAAAAGCTCGAATAAGTCTAGATAAAACAGATGGAGTCTATGAAGCAGATTATATAAATACAATAGGTAATATAAAAGATAATGATATAGATTTAATATCTATCGCTGCAAAACATGGATTTAATATAGAGTTTAGTGACGAGGCTTTAAGAGAAGCTAGAAACATTCCTCAAACTGTAAATATAAATGACTACAAAGATAGATATGATTTTACTAAGAGATTTAAAACATTTACTATTGATTGTGATAATACAAAAGATATGGATGATGCAGTTAGTATAATGAAAAATGAAAAAGGCAATTATATTTTAGCAGTGCATATTGCCCACGTATCTCATTATGTTAAAAGAGGTAGTGCTATTAATAAAGAAGCCTATGAAAGAGCCTTATCGGCATATCCTGCAAATTCAGTTATTCCAAACCTACCACCAGAATTATCAAATGGTATCTGTTCTTTAAATCCTAATGTTCTAAGACTAACAAGAACATGTATTATGGAAATATCTAAAACTGGAGAACTACTAAACTATAAATTTGTAAATTCTATAATTGAATCTAAAAAGAAAATGTCTTACAGCGAAGTTAATAAAGTATTAGATGAAGGAATAGTAGATGATGAATACCTACCATTTTTAAATGATCTAACTACTTTTAAAGAACTATCAGATATTTTAACATTAAAAAGAAAAAGCGAAGGTATGTTAACATTTGTAGAACATGAAAATAATTTTATCGAAGATAAAGATGGCAATATTATTAGTATAGAAGAGAAAAATAATGGTACAGCAGGTAAAATGATTGAAAATGCTATGATTTTATATAACTACTGTGAATCTTCATATTTAAACTTTATAATAGGTACATCTATTAATAGAGTCCATGACTCACCAGATCAAGATAAATTAATGGATGCTTTTGATAAAATTCATAATCTTGGTTATAATTTACCAAAAATAGGTTCTATGACTACAGCACAATATATTCAAACAATATTAAATATGTATCAAAATGAAAATGATTATCCTATTATTTCAGATATTATATTAAAAGCTTTACCAAGAGCCCATTACTCTATTTATCCAACAGGGCACTTTGGTTTAGGATTAGATTTTTATACTCACTCTACTTCACCTATTAGAAGATATCCAGACCTTAAAGCTCAACAGATAATTGATTCATATGAACAAGGTAAATTATATGAAATAGAAGATAATAACACTCTAGAAGCAATATGTGAGCACTGTTCTATGAAAGAACAAGAAGCCGAGGCTTTAGAACGAGAAGTAGAACTAATAAAAATGTTAAAATATGTTGAAAGACATAAAGATAAAAATTATTATGGCATTATAACAGATATAGATAATGAAAGAGCATATCTAAAAACTATAACAAATATACCCGGTTATATAGAGTATCTTGACTTAGATGATATAAGATTTATAAAATCTAAACGATATTTAAAAGACGAAAATGATATGGTAGTATTAAAAATAGGAGATACAGTTAAAGTACAAACTCATAATACAAATCACAAAGAATTGTTAGTAAACTTTGACTTTATTAAAAATATTACTTTAGAACAACAAAATAAAAAAGGAGCTACTGCTCTTAGAAAAAGTTATATAAAAAGACTATATTAAAAACAGTGAAATATCCACTGTTTTCTTTTTATCCATTCAAATCCATAAATTCTTGATTTAAAGTTTGATATTTATTAGATATTTTATTAGCATCACTTTTCTCTAATACATACCAACCCTTACGAAACATAAGTTCATAGACTTCTCTTTGTAATGAAGAATAAGCATCAAACATCTCTTTATATTCACTATATAATGTTTCATTAGATGCTTCTGTTAAGCTAACAGCATAGTTTTTAACTAACTGTTTTAACGTACTAAGTAATGAAGAAATATAATCTTTATCATTTAGAGCCATTCCTTTAGGAGTCTCTACTTTAGGATTACAAATTTGATTATTATTCATTGTTACCTCCTTCATTTAAGATATTTAAGATTTTACTAATATTACCTTGAAATACATTGCTAGCCTTACTAAGCATATCTTTAATTTCACTATCACTTACACTATTAATAGCATTACTAGTACTCTTATAAGCACCATAATTCCAATTAAACATATCACTTAGATAATCTAAATCTTTACAACTAATCATATTAGGTACTGCACTATAATTATTTTCCATATCTTTTCCTCCCAATATTAATATGAGTAAAAACAAAAAAACTATACATAAAGTATAATTTTATTTAATAGTCTTTAATCTATGTTTAATATCTAAAATTAAATCCATTGGAGCATTATCCATTTTATTTAAAACAAGTAAAGCATCTTGCAACTTAGTATTAACAGATACATTATTTTTAATGTTCTCTACTTCTTCATCTAAATTAAAATTTTTACTAGGATTATCTTTCATATAATCCTTAATATAGTTCTTTATATCATTAAGAACATATTCTTTTAACTTATATGAATCCATCTCCATAACTCCAAAATACCCACTAATCATATATCTATAAACATCTTCTATTGTCATAACATCCCTCTAATCATTAACTTCAAGTTTCTCTAATAGTTTATTAATAACTTTATCTATCTCTTCATCTTTACCTTTAAGACCAATTAAAAGTTTATTAGTATTAGATGACTGAGGTAACATAAACCCTGCCTCTCTAAATAAATCTTCAACCATTACTTTATTAGAATGAATTAAAGCCTTATATAAACGTTTTTCATCATCATCACTTGATTTACTAATAAGATACTTTAAAGTCTTAATTTGCTCTATCTTACTATCAGCAAGTTTAAATAATTCACTGATAACTCTTTTATCTTTTACTTTCTGCTTAGGATAAACTCTAGGTAACATACTAATCGCTTTTGATGGACAAGCCGCTGCACATGCTCCACATCCAATACATTTATCAAAATCTATCTGCCCAGTCTCATTATCAGTCGCCCCAGTTGGACAGACAAAAAGACATAAACAATCTTTAGTACATATTTTTAAATCACGATAAGCATGTCTTTCACTTTTACTACTCATATTAGCACACCTCCAATATCTTAAGACTAGGAACCTTACAGACAGGACAAACCTTAGGAGGATTATCTCCTATATAAACAAAACCACAAATATCACAAACCCATATCTTTGTATTTTTAATATAATCTATTCCCTTTTCTTTATAAGTATCAATTACTACTTTCATAATATTAGTACTCTTATTAGCCCAATTAACAACCCTTTTAGCACCTCTATCATCATATTTAGAAAATACTTCCATTGCTTTACTAAAGCTATTAATATCACTATTTACCATATTAATAACATCATCTAAACTACCAGTTTTATCTTCTTCTAAACCTTCATAATATTTAGATAATTCTCTAAACAAATCTTTCTCTTCTTCTAAATACTGTTTTTCACATCCTCTTGCCAAATTAGAAAAAATTAAAGATATTTCATAATTAGATAATTCTCTTAAGTCATCATCTACTTCTTCTATAACCTCAGCTTTAGACACATCTTTTATTTCCTCTTTTTCTTCTTTAACCTCTTCAAATAAACTCTTAGGCGCTCCGCACAATGGACATTTCCAATCATCTGGTAAATCAACAAATTTTACCTTTTCTTTCGCTTCATCATAAATATAACCACAAATAGTACAACGATATTTTTTCATACTTCCCTCCATAACTAAATCATATCAAACAAAAAAATTAAAGTCTATTAATTTTATAAATTATCTTTTATACTAGGAAACAAATCATATAAATTAAATCCCAATAAATCATCAAAATATGCTTTTAGTTTATATGTCTCTTTCACATGATATTGAGTATTAGAATAAGCTCCCTTTCTTAAAATAAGATCTATGAGTCTTTTATCGACTGTAAATACTTTACCACCATGAGGACACATTAAATCACATAAATTTATTATTTTTTCTTCTAGTGTATATTCATGATTCTTTATAAAATCTGTTAAAAATGGATTATCATTAGGATCAGGAATACCACCGGCAGTACACTTAATATCATTATTCAAATATGAATGAGTT
Source organism: uncultured Bacilli bacterium (assembly GCA_944331935.1). Taxonomy (GTDB): domain Bacteria; phylum Bacillota_I; class Bacilli_A; order RF39; family UBA660; genus Onthousia. Next base: position 45,410 of record CALVIV010000004.1, read on the forward strand.
AAGCAGACATTACAATAATCATCATCATAACCTTTTTCTTTTAAATATTTATATCCACTCATAGCATGGCCATGATCTTTACCATTATATTTACCAATATCATGAACATATCCAAGAGCACTAGCTTTATCAACATCAACATTATAGCCTTTTTCTTCTAAAGCCTTTGCAATAACACCTGCAGTATTACCAACACAAACAGAATGATCAATCCAATATGGATTACCTAACTCTCTCCTAAAATCTTCTACCATCCTTAAAGCCTCATTACTTGTTAACTTCATCTTTTAAATCATTCCTCTCTTTTAACAAAACTATTAAACATTATATTACTAATCCTTTTACCATAAGAATAGACATAGTTGTCACTCATATAAAACTCATCTTTAAAATCTTTTATTAAAATAACTAATACATAATCTCCATAAATAGTTGATACTATTCCCCCATCATTTCTTACACTTTTATATTTACCACTTTTTGTTGCTATATATTTTATAACACTATTGTCTGTCAATTTATAAATATCATCAATGCCGTCTGCTACCATCTCATGATATTTTTGGTTTTTTAATATATTAATTATCTCTTTAGACATATTAGCATCATATAATTCTTTATTATTTATCTTCTTCCAAACATTTGCATAATCTTTAGCAGTTACAACAGAAAACATCTCGTCTTTACCTTGTTTAAAATTACTAAATAATTTTGTACTATCACACCCAAGTTCTTTAATCGCCCTATTTATATTTTCTATTCCTAAATAATCAATAAGCATATTCGTCGCCACATTATCGCTAATAATCATCATTAAAGTAGCAACATCTAACACCTTTAATTCAACATCTTTAGATAAATATTGTAATACTCCGCTTCCATCTACATAATGCTTTTCTTCACATTTTAACATATCATCTCTTGATTTAATTCCTTTATATAATTGATTAAACAACTCTATTAAAATAAATACTTTTATACAACTAGCACCATTATATAACTCATTTTCATTAATTCTCAATGTATGCCCTTTTAAATCATCATAAAAAACTGCTATTTTACCATCAAAATTAATTATAGTATTATTTATAATATTTTCTAAATCCATATATTTACCTCACATTTTTTAATATTAACTATTTAACTTTTTAAATAAGTCTTTATAAACACTATTAACATCTATATAATTAACTATAGTTATCAAATGTCTATCAGTTGTCTTTATATAAGAAGTATCATCATCTATCTCTGGACAACTCACTTCACTTACCTTAAACCAAGATTTATTTATGAGGTAAGCAACTACACTTATATCCCAAATAACTCTACGTTCCGTTAGGCCATGATAGCCATCATTATAAAATCTCTTAATAAGATAGTTACACAACTCATTCTTATCTTTTAAATAATGTTCTAATTCATAGATAGAAGTAACAAGGTTAGAAGCTACATTTTTACAAGGAATAACAATTAACTTAACTTTAGATTCAAATACAGTCCTAACCGCTTCAATATCTTGCCTAAAATTATATTCTAAGTTATCTTCTTGTAAAAAACTATTACCACCTAACCATATTACTTCAATTTTATCTATAATTCTAGGATTATGTTTAATAGCAAGAGCAACATTAGTTAAAGCACCTGTTGCCATTATATAAGTTTTTTCATTATTTAAAGCTACCTCTATTATCTTTTTAACTGCATTATTTTCTTCATCATAACCATTACTAATATAATCAGTTGAACCCTTAAAAACTCTATTATCTGTAATAAAGTTCAACATATTAGAAATATTAACTACTTCTTTATAACTAAAATCTTGACTTTTCTTTATAGTAACATTATTATCTTTATGAGAAAATGGTGCCACTGTAATAGCATTAATTCTAAATCTATCCTGACACTTTAATAAATATGCTAAAGCAAATTGATCATCACATTCATTATAAGTATCTGTATCTAAAATAACATTTAATCTTGTATCTCTATAACTAGAAATAAAATTATAAATATCTTTCCAACTGTAAACTCTAGTAATATTACTACTTCTATTACAAGGTTTATCCATTAAAAGAGAGACTATACCATTATCAAGACAAGACTTACACATACTAACAGAGTCATCAATCATAATATCTATATTATTTTCTAAACAAGCTCTAGCTTTAGACTTCTTATCTTTACCATTAGTAAATATAAGTTCATCATAGTAAATATTATTTTTATTTAACCATTCTTTAGTCATCTCAAAAGGATTAGAATATTCTCCATTATCTCTACCAGTTATAATATAAATGAGATGTCCATCACTTTTAAGTTTATCTATATATTCTTTAGAACCATCAATTAAAGATAAACTCTTAGCAATTCTTTCTACATTAGGATAATAAAAGTCACGGATCTCTTCTTTACTCCAATCAAACATACCACTAGTTATATAAAGATTATCATCTACAATACCTGTATTTCTTAATAATTTATCATGTTCTAAAAACGCATTTTTTAAAACTTCATCAAAATTAGAAATTACATTATCTATATCAATACCTATTCTCATACATAAAACTCCTTATATAAAGGATACTATTTGCAATGAAAAAAAACAATATTAAAATTTTATTTATACACTATAAAAATACACAACATTTCAAAAATATTGTACATTTTTCTATAAGAAACTACTTTTATCATCACCAACTTCTTTCCCCATTAAATGTTAAATTTTTCTTCAACATTAATCTTTTAGCCTCTTCATCTTCTCTAGTTGGTATCGTCATATAATCACTATATTTCTTTCTAAATTCTGCAATTTGCATTTCATCACATGGCTCATAATATAAAAAATCAATTATTTTATTTAAATCAATAAATCTTCTAGGTAACCTGTATTCTATTCTATAATCATCATAATTACCCACACCAATATATTTATTTAAAATCTCTTCAGTAATATCACATACCATTATATAATTCTTTTTCTTAGAATTATTACAAAATTCCATTGCAGTCTTTAAATATCTAGCTAAAAAAACATATTGTTGTTTATAAACATCTTCAGCAATATATTTTTTAAACTCTTCTATTGGAGCACTATATAATTCTCTAGGTACATAATCAAAAGTGTTTTTTCTAGAAGCATGAGCTTTTTGATATGGAACTCTATCATAAATAACAGGCTCTTCTTTCTCAAATTTTCTTACTTGTTCAATTGTTAAACCACCATTAAAAACTATCATATAAATCACCGTTTAAATACATTTAATATTTAATTAAATTTGAGTATATTAAAACCCTTACGAAACATAAGGGGTTAATTACTAATTGGTGCTGTTGAGGAAGTTATCTACAACTTTTACCAATAATAATTGACATTTGAATCAATCTCTAAATATATTATAACATCATTTTAGTAATTTTAAACATTTATTATTAAATTAAAACCTTTTTCTATCTACGTATTCCAGATGGTGATTGTATTGGAAGATCCATATCATTTGCACGAGTTCCATCTCTTTTCTGATTATCATACATAGATCCTGGCTCATTATACATTTCTGAAAACATTTCTCTTAACTCTTGCATAGAATTTTTTTTGTGGTTCCGAATTGCCTCTTTTTGTGAAAGTAATGATAATTCTTTTAAAACATCTGAATTAAAACAAATATTATTTGAATCAATATGAGTTTGTGAAACAAATTGTTTTAAGTTAGTTACAATTCTACTATTAAAAGATGAATCAACTTGAGGTAAAACCGCTAATAAATGTCCCATTCTAAAAACATAATTATAATGATCTGACATAATTTGCATATAATCTTTGTTGCTATCATCTTTTAAAGACGAATTAAAGTATTCATTCAATGGAATATTTTTTCCTTCGTGACTAACAGTATAACTTGGATTTTCTTTAATCCAATCTAATACACTTTTTTCAAATGCTTTTATACAATTATTACACATTATACCAGTATAGCTATCTTGTCCTTGTAATAATTTATTCTCACTTGCATAACCAACCCAATTATTTATATTTCCAGTCAAAATGTGTGGAGTACCAATTTTAGATATTATTTCAGGAATATTTTTTTCAATTTGTGATAATACAGATAAAGTATTATCTAATTGCTCGGTAGAAGAATATATGGTGCTAGTATAGATATTGGGACACAAAATTTTACACATCATGATATAATATATATCACTTGTGAAAGGAGTTGT
>CALVIV010000005.1 GCA_944331935.1 uncultured Bacilli bacterium
GCCTAAAAAAGTGAATCTGTGGATAACACATTTTCACTTTTTTCTTGTCAACTATTTTTTTCACCGAAACTCAAAACCTGTATGTTAATTATTATTGATAAATCAAAGTCACCAAGTTATAATAAGTAATATATGAAAAGAGGAAGTATTTATGTTAGAACTTATTAAGGAAAGAAAAGTATTAAAAGATAATGGTACATTCTTTAACCTATTAAGACTATCACTTGAAAGAGAATTAAATGAAAAAGAAAAGAGCAAATTCTTAGAATCTTCTTATAGAAATATAACTTATTTAGAAGAAGAGTTTAAAAATGCTCAAGAAAATGTTATTGGTAACTTAATTATCTATAATTCTCTTATCTATAATGGTATTACATTAGTTAATGATTTAAGAAATGGCCTTAATATAACTAAAGATAACTTTATCAAGGAAAATATAAAGCAGTTTAGTGCCCATTATCAAACAGTTAAAGAATATGAAGAAGCTTTTTTAGAATATAGAGAAAGCAGTACTAATGAAAGTTATGATAAGACAATAGAAAAGTTTGAAGAAGCGATAGATTATAGTGAAGGATATACTTTAGAAAAGACTTTAACTAAAACGAGTTAAGGTCTTTTAAAATTCGCTCCCCCTATTAAGATTTGCAAGTTCTATTAGATAACTATTTTCTATACTATCTTTTGTTTCAAAGATATAAGTGTAACTAGTTAACTTATCTTTATATGGTTTTATTAAAGCATTAATATCACTAGATTCATAATCATTATCTTCTTCATATAAATCTACTACTAAGTTTTTATTATTTACTAAATCAGTATAACTACCAAAATAAGATGAAGTATTAGGATAAGCGAAAGCTTTTTTTAAGGTTATAAAATAGATTAATTTATCTCCATCAACAATTCTTTTTCCTTCTACATAATAGTTTTCTATAGATAAAGAAGTATAAGCACTATGGGCATGATAATCATTATCTGCTTTATACATATTAGTAGTACTATCATAGATTAGATAATCTCCATCATCTAGAAAACAGGTAGAATTAACAGGAGTAAAGGTTGTTTTAGGGCCAAAATATTTCTTTAAGACTCTTTTTACTCTATCTAGACTAACTCCAGCATCAAAATCTAAATTAAGGTCTTTTTTTACACCAATAGGTAATCTATCTATAAAGTTAATCTTTTCTTTATCTGTTAAAGTACTCAAATCTTTAGTACCATCAAAAGTAATTATATAACTGTCATAAATATTAACTAATTCTAATAAAGAAGTGACTTCTTTATTAGAAAGACTACTACTATCTTCATTAAATGTTTCCCTACTTTCATCTTTTAGATTAATATTAACTATAAATATGATGGATGCTACTATTATGAGGGTTATTAAGGCAATAAATAACATCCCTACTCTTCTTGCATTTTCCATAAGCTTAGCTTCCTTTCTTACTTAGAGTATAAAGGAAGAATAAAAAATATTCTATAAAAAAAGAAAAAAGACATGTAAATTTACACGTCTTATGGATTTAATCTATTAGGGCCTCTAAATATCATCATTGACTCTTTAACACTAGGTAATCCTAATACTAACATAGTAAGTCTATCTACTCCAAGTCCAAAGCCACCATGAGGAGGACATCCATATTTAAAGAACTCTAAATAGAACTCTACATCTTTATCAAGACCTTTTTCTTTGGCTTGTTTAACTAAAACATCATATCTATGCTCACGTTCTGCTCCTGTAGTTATTTCAACACCACGATAAATTAAATCATAACCTTCAGGAATACCATCTTTACGCATATGATAGAAAGCACGTTTTTCTTTAGGATAATCTGTAACAAAGATAAACTCTGAGTTAAACTCATCCATTGCATAACGATAACTTAGTCTCTCTGCTTCAGTAGTTAAATCATTTTTTTCACTTTCATCTACTTTATAGTCATATCTTTTTTCAAGTTCATCATATAAATCTGCTAATTTTACTCTTGGAAACTTCTCTTTAGGAACAACTATTTCTTTTCCATAAAGATTTTTAACTAATTCTCCATACTTTTCATTTAACTTCTCTAGAGTATAAGTTAATAGTTCTTCTTCAAAGTCCATAACATCACGGTAAGAGTCAATATAGGCAAACTCTACATCGAAACCGGTAAACTCTGTTGTGTGTCTTGAAGTATTAGAGTTTTCAGCACGGAAAACAGGGGCAACTTCAAAGACTCTATCATAACCACTAGCGATAGCCATTTGTTTATAAAATTGAGGTGATTGGGCAAGATATGCTTTTCTATCAAAGTATTTTACTTCAAAGACATCTGCCCCACTCTCACTGGCCGCTCCTATTAGTTTAGGGGTATGGATTTCTGTAAAGTCATGAGAATACATAAACTCACGCATATATTTAACCATATCACTTTGAATCTTAAAGATATTAAAGTTATATTCGTTTCTTAAGTCTAACCAACGATAATCTAGTCTTTGGTCAAGTAGTTGAGCATCTTTATCATGAATATTAATAGGAAGTTCTGCATCACTTTTACTTGTAACTTCTATTTTCGTAGGAATAAACTCCATTCCTCTTAATCTAACATTTTCATTTTTCTTTAGAGTACCTGTTACTTTAATAGTAGATTCTACAGTTAAGTTATTAACTAACTCTATCATCTCAGCATTATTTTCATCACTCTTTTCAATAGTTACTTGTACTTTATCAGTAGAGTCTCTAAGTACTAAGAACTGGACCCATTTAATATTCCTAATATTTTCAACAAAACCACTAAGTTCTATTTCTTTATCAAAATAATTTTCTAAGTCTTTAAAAAATATCTTATTCATCACAGTCACATCCTTCTTCATGATTATGAAAATCTGCTTCTATAGGCAAGTTATCATCACTTATATGTTCATCAAAGTAATAGATAATATATTCCATCATAATCTTTTCTTCTTCTTTAGTCTTATTATTCTTAATAGTAATTAAGCCTTCGTTTAAGTCATCACTGTTAAGTAGTATTAAATATTTACTATTAAAGTAATCTGCTCTTTTAAACTGACTCTTTAAGCTTCTTCCTGTATACTCTGTTTCTACTACAAAGCCTGACATTCTAAGTTCATTTGCAAGGTAGATAGCATTTTTCTTTTCATCTTCATTAACATACATAATAAAAGCATCTATATCATCTCTAACGTTTTCTATATCTCTATCCATTATCTCTTCAACTAATCTATCAAGTCCAACAGCATAACCTACACATGGTGTTTCTGGTCCACCTAGCATACTAACTAAGTTATCATATCTTCCTCCACCACCTAAAGCAAGGTTATTATTTTCCGCCATTAGTTCAAAAACAGTATGATTATAATAGTCAAGTCCTCTAACTATCTTAGGGTCTATTTCATATTTAACTTCTAATAAATCAAGATATTCACACACCTTATCAAAGTGTTCCTTACTTTCAACACTAAGATAATCTAATATATTAGGAGCATCTTTAAAGTAGTCTTTATTACTATCTACTTTACAGTCTATAATCCTTAAAGGGTTCTTATCAAACCTTTCCTTACAATCATCACATAAGTCGTCTAAATGAGGCTTAAAATAGCTTTTTAAGGCTTCTCTATATTTATCACGAGACTCTTTATCTCCTATGCTATTAATATGTACTATAGTATCTGTTAGTCCTAACATTTTATTGATATTGTAAGCAAGAGAGATAACTTCAGCATCCATCATAGGATCACTACTACCTAGAACCTCTACTCCATATTGACTAAGTTCTCTATATCTTCCCTTTTGTGGTCTTTCATAACGATACATTGTTCCATTATAATAAACTTTAACAGGTAAGTTATGAGTACCATACATTTTATTTTCTATATAACTTCTAACTACTCCTGCCGTTCCTTCTGGTCTTAAGGTAATAGACCTATCTCCTCTATCTTTAAAGTCATATGTTTCTTTAGTAACTATATCAGTAGAATCTCCTATTCCTCTATGAAATAATTCAGTAGATTCAAATATAGGAGTTCTAATATAATTATAGTTATATTTTTCCATTACAGAATCAATTACTTCTTCTACATATTTCCAAGTTCTTGCCTTCTTATCAGTTAAATCAACTGTTCCTTTTGGTTTACTAATCATATTAATCCCTTTCTTTCTAAGCTTTATTATACAGTAAAATTCTTCTTTAGAAAAGATAAACCTCAAATTTTATTTAATTTATAACAAAAGAAAAAGTCACCTAAGCTCTTCTTTTTTTGTTTATTTGGGCGACTATAAAACAAAATAAGATGGTAAAGAGAGTCAGATGACTTAGGAAATTTCTTTCCTAATACAAATATATAATAAAACTTCAAAAGTTACAAGTACGAGTTTTCGTAAATGCCTTCAAACCCTTTAATATCAACGAAAATTTATTATTATTTTTTTTAAGACTCTAATATTACTTTCTCTGTTCTTCTAATTTCATCTAAAATTTTATTAATTTTTACTATTACTAAGTCTTCTTTATTATTTAATAGTTCTTCTACTCTTTCCGCCTTATCACTAGTACTATCTAAATAATCATAATCAAAATTAGTAATAGATGTAATTAATAAATTATTATCTGCTAGTAAAGAATTTACTATATCTTTAATACTTATAGAATCTTTAGATAAAATAGACTCTATAAAACTATTATTATCTTTATTTAATAAGTATCTCTTAAAGATATTTTCAAGCAACAGCTTTAAATAATTATCTCTATTAACACTACTTGCTAAGTCTCTAGCTTTATATTTAGAAGTAAATTTTAAAGTATTACCCGTCTTTAAATAATCTATAACAGCATACTCTCCTTGACCTTTCTTATAAACTTTATCACAAATAGATATAGCAGTATTTAAATCAAGAACTGTATTAATATCTTTAAAAATATTATTATCATCTTTAGTTATAGTTACATTTATTTTAGGACTAGCTTCTAATAGTTTTAACTCTTCTACTCGCATATTTAGATAATCTTTAATCTTATCATAATTAGTTTTAATATTAGATGTTACTTCTAAATCATTATTAATGTTATCACTAGTATTAACAAGAGGAGTATTATCTTCTTTAATATAGTTACTAGTTAAAAGAGAGTCTATTGTACTAGAATCATATAAAGTCTTTAAAATACTTTTAGTATTAAACTCACTTTTTATATTAGGATTTAATAAAACTTCCATGATAAGACGTTCTATTTCTTTTAATTTAGAATCAGACTCTAAATTATAGTTAGGAAAATACTTATCAACATCAATATCATTATAATTAATATTAGGATACTTATCACATGGTTTATAATTTACTAATAATGCTATATCATCGATAAAAGATAATTGATTTATAATAGCATCTTCTAATTCCTGTAATCTTGTTTTATATTTTAATATTACTTCATCTATTTCTTTAGTCATTTTATTTTTATAACTTTTTTCAATATATCTCATATATTCATTAATATCATAATATATTCCAGCATTTTTAATAATAATTTTACAGGTTTCTATAATATTATCTTTAGTTAAAACTAAATTAGGAAGATTAGTAAAGCTTTGATTTAATATTTCTATCTCTTTTTCATCTTTTATAATAGCATAATATTTACTATTATCTTCAAGAATATATAAAGCATACACTAAATTTTCATTATCTATGAAAATAGAATCTATTATTTGATCATTTATTTTAGCGAACAAGGAGAACATTCTTTCACTATATTTACCTTTTTTATCATCAATATTATTATTTATATTATTTGCTAATAAAGCATTTGTCTTATTTAAAAACTCATCTAACTTAGAAGTATTCTTACTATTTTTTATCTCTTCATATAAAGGTAACAAACTATCTAAAACTGCCTCAGAAAAATCTTGATTATTTATTCTTATAATATTATCATTAATTTTCTTAATTATACTATTACATTTTAAAATAGTATTATTATCTTTTATAAAATCTCTAACCTTATCTACTAAATTATTATAATTTTCTCTTAAATCGTTATAAATATTATCTAATTCTTTAATTTTTTTTATATTATCGTCTTTTACTGTTAAACTATCTATCTTTTTAGTTATCTCCTTTTGCAAATTTATATTATTATTAAAATCATCTAAAGTAATAATATCCTGCACTCTAAAAATTAATTGATTATAATGGCCCAATAATTGTTTTATTAGTTGATTTTTAGCATTAACTTCTTCAGTATTTATAGAATTACTAGTAGTTTTAATAAAATTTTCAATATCAGGCCTAATATCATCTAATTCCCTTAATAAATCAAGAGTTCTATTCATAATAACCACTTCCTATTCTACAAAAATTATACCAGAAAAAAAACAAATAGTAAAACTATTTAGTCATACTATTTGTTTCAACATCAGCGCTAACACTTGGCTCAGTACTTAAAGTATTAGTATCTGCATCATAAACAAGATTAACATCTTCACCATTTTCCATAGCGGCAATTGCTTGGTCAACAGCTTGTTCATTAGAAATAGTAGTATCTTCTTGATATACAGGAACTACGTCTATAACTTGCTGGCTATTATCTATAGATGCAGCATCATTAGTAGTTGTATTATCTATATTCTGCATTTGTTGTAAATCTTCTTCTGTTGTTACATAGTCATCACTATTATCAGCCGTAAAATTAGGATCAGGTAACTCATCTGTTGGTGCATACTCAACTTCATAATCATCACTAGTACCATCAGTTTCATAAACTAAATCATAACTTACATCATCATCAATAGCATCTATATTACCAACAAGTTCATCTTTTAAATCAACATCTTCTTTATTTAAATCCTCAGAACTTTCATTTTCTTCTGGCTCATCTTTAACATCAGTTGGCTCATCATCAGTTACAGCCGGTACCTCTAACTCTTGACTATAGTCTTCTTCAACTTTATTAGGAGTATTCTCTTCTTCAACGACAGGTGTTTCTTCTTCAGTTACATCTTCATAAATATCTGTAGAATTATTATTAGTATTATCTGAGTTATTATTTGAATTATCTATACTAGTAGGCTCCTGATATTCAGGTACACTTTCATTAATACTTCCTGGTTTCTTAGTTGTATTACTAGATGAAGAATTATGAGTACTTGTTGAAGATGAACTATAATTAGTTGGTTCATTATAACTATTAGCAGGAGTACTTGTAGATGCTACTGTAGTTACAGTATCTGCTTCTTCTTTACTTTCTTCCTCTTTAGTTTCTTCACTTTTCTCTTTTTCATCATCTTTAGTTTTATCAGCATCATCAGCATCAGCATCATCTGCTTTATTTTTATCTACACTATCATCCATAGCAGTTTCATTATTAACGACATTATCTGGTCCTTTAACAAGTTTTAAAGTTACACCAGAAGCGATTAAAGTAGCAAGAGCTGCTGCAGCAATAGTAATATTTCTAACTTTCTTATGTTTTGAAAAATATGAAACTATTCTCGAAAAGACATTATCTTTCTTTTCCTCGCTATTATATTTTCTTCCATAAGTATCTAAAAATTCATTACCATCAAGCTTCTCTTTACTATTAGCTTTTTGAATTCTATTATAGACATCAGAAAGAGTTTTACAATTAATATTAGCTTTATCTAAATTATCAGTAAAGATTCTATTTTTATTAGACTTATTATAGTCATTATCCTTACAATATCTAGATAAATACTTTGCAGCCTCTTCCTTAGTATCAGTAAAGTAATAACTTAATTTCCCAGTTTCTTTATCTTTACCAACAGCACAATACTTCTTAATGCTATTACCATCTTTATCTAAATCATCAAATCCATAAAAACCTATTATTTTCTCATTATAATTCATAATTATTCCCCCTTATCTTACATTACCTGTATAAGTATATCCTTGATTTAATAAGTTTATATCATTATAAGTACTCCACTTAATATCTGTAGAGCCACTACTAATTAATGTTCTAGTTCTATAACTATAATAATTAACTGTAGCATATGCTGCTTTACCATCTATTGTTCCAATATATTCTCTTCTTGAAAACAATTGTACTTCTCTTAAACAATTAGCATCATCGCTAGCACATTTTATAGCACTGTATCTTTCATTATTATATTGCCAACTACTCCAAGCACTCCAAGATGATAATACAGGAGATGATACTTTTCTATATTCATATGTCGTTGTTACTTGAGGAGTATCATTAGTTGTATTATTAGAATTATTAGAATTACTATAATTAGTACCAGTACTACTAGTTGTATTATTTGTAGTACTATTACTTGTAGAGCCATTAGAAGAGCGAGTTGTAGTTGTAGTTTCTTCTGTAATTTCTACTTCTTTAACTTCTTCCTGCTGCTTCTCTTCCTTTTTCTCTTTAGCATTTTCCTTACTACTATCTCGTTTACAAATATCATGTTCACAATAATCATATTCCCCAACTTTAGTTAAAGAATAGTCTTTCTTATTATTACATTCTAGATTAACTCTTAATGTATAATCATCATCATTCTTAGTTAATCTAATAAAGCTATTGTTAACATCACAAGCTTTACCATCAGCATCAGTAAAAGCATCTAGAAGATTAGAATTAAACATCTCTCTTAATGTTAATTCATTAACATCTCCTACTTCTTTAGGTAATCTATCAGTAGTAAAATAACTATAAGCAGCATTTTCCATCGCTTCTAAATTTTCACTAAAAACTTTATCATAGTTAGAACTTGATTTACTTGTCTTATTATCAGGCTCAGTTACTTTAGTAATTATAAAAACAATTAAAATTAAAAATATTATAACTACAATAGCTTTTAATAAAATATCACGAAGTGGAAATCTACCACGAGCATTCTCCTCTGTATACATATAAAATCCCCCTTCCCTTAAGATGGCCATATTATACCATATTACTTAAGAAATGTCAAATTTTAGTCTCACCAAAGTACAACCTGGGTTCATAAAATCTAGTTTATATTCTAACACACGTCTATCTTTTTTTAAATAGTCATTTATAGCATTTCTTAAAATACCTTTACCAATACCATGAATAATAACAATATATTCATTTCTAAGTTGATAGCACTCATCTATAAACTCTTTTACTTTAAAAATTGCATATTCCCTATCCATGCCATGTAAATCAATGCTAGGATAACTAGATAGTATCAATTAAATCTCTTCTTTCTAAAACAGCATCTAACTTAGGCATAGAAAAACGTCCACCTACCCTTAAAGTTGATAAAGCACCTGTTAAATTTGCTAATTTACATGTATCTTCTAAAGAATATCCATGTGTTATAAAGTAAGTAAAAGCTCCATGGAATATATCTCCTGCACCAGTTGTATCAACTGATTTAACTTTAATACTAGGTATTAATTTATAAGTATCTCCTATCTTAGTAAAACATCCTTTATCTTCCAAAGTAATCACTACTATATTATGAAAATCACTAGCTAATTTATCATGTATTTTAATAAGACTGTCTATACTTTCATCATATTCTAATTTAGTATAGTCTAAAGCAAAGTTTTTAGAACAAACAAGATAATCCACATATGGACATAAATTAACAGTTCCCGGTTTAAAACTACCAGCATCTATTATTTTAACAGCAGATTTATTATTAAGAAGAACCTTCTTACTCATTTCTTCCTCTTCACCATCTACTAAAATAACATCATAGTTATTATCATTAGAAATACTACATTTAGGTACAGTCTCATCTTGACTAGTCAAAATCGTTCTACTAGCATTAGTAGAATTCGCCATAATAAAACTAAGCATCGTATCAAAATTAGAAACCATCTCTAAATATGTAGTATCAACACCTACAGTTTTAAATTCAGCTTTAATCATTTCTCCATAAAAATCTTTACCCACTACTCCTTGGAAAGACACATCACATCCCCACAAAGCTAACAAATAACCGGCATTACTAGCAGGCCCTCCTCCACAATCTATATGTTTTTTTACTCTTTGTTTAGTATTTTCTATTGGAAACTTATCTAATCTAAAAGTAATATCATAAGAAGCATGTCCTATTGTTAAATATTTCATATCATTCATCACCAATATTAGTATACCAGTATTTTATTAAAAAATATAGAAAAAGAAAGGACTATAATGTAAATATCTGTTATAATTAAAAAGAAAGGCTGTGATATTAATGAAAAAGAAAGAAAAACAAAAATTAACTAAGAAACAAATTATTATACTTATAATAGTTACAATTGTCTTGGAAATATTATGTTATGCTATTTCAACAGAGATAACTAAGTCAATAATTGATCATAGAACAATGGAAGAAAAATATCAGAATGAAGACTTTAGTGATTTAACAGAGCTTGATACTATAAGTGATATTTCATTACAAGATTTTATAAATAATTTTAATGAAATTAGTGATGATGAGATTGATATAAACAATATTATTGATAATGTAGTTACAATAAAGGATACAGAAATAGAATTTAATTTAAAGGATGATAATAATATAAATATTATAAGTATTAACTTTGATAATAAAAGTAATGATATAAAAGATTTAATTAATGATATGATAAGATCTAGCAATGATGAAATAACAGAAGAAACAGCAGATTTAATTTATGATAGAGTCTTTGAAACTTTAGGAAATACAAAAGATGAAAATAGTAGAACATCAGAGTTTTTCCAATATCAAGGTTTAGAATTCAGTCTAAAAGAATATAAAGATAGTGATTATAAGTACAGTTTTAGGATAGGAAGAATAGTAGAAGAAGAAAGTAATAATACAGAAGACAATCAAACAAATGAAGAAGAGTGATGGACAAAAAATTCATCACTCTTTACTATTGTAAGGCAATTTCAAATGGATTTTCTCTAGTTCCATCACCAGATGTTATAATAACATTTGATTTTAGGTTTAAGGATGGTTTAATACCCCGCATAATCAGACCAGGTGTATTAACGGCTATATCACTTGTATTGCTAACATTACATACATTAGGATTAAATGGTGTTAACAACCAATAATATGCATTATTACCACTTTTATTAAATTGCCCTGACATTAACTCTCCTATCCTTAATAGTCCTACTTTAGATTCTGTACTTGTTGTATATCCAGTCATATCAGTATCTGTGTATTTGGCTAGTTTATATGAAGTACCATTTCCTACTATTCCTAAATACCAAGTACTACTTTCTTCTATTATATCACTATAACTGCTATCTATATAATTTATTAAATATTCTCCATTTAAAAATGTACCTATTGTATTTGTACTTGAATATATTAGATTTCCAAAAGTAATTGTTTTAAAAGTCCCCGAGTCTTTTAAAGGTTCGGCACTAGTTATTTTTGTTCCTATTCCGTTTTCATGGCTTACTATTCTATATAAATTATTTTCATCATTTCCAAATCTTATGTATTCTCCACTATATCTTGTATTTAATAGTGTTCCAGATAGATTGGTATCATTGTCTCCTTCTAGACGATATGGATTATCTTCTGTTCCAGTTCCCGATACTATTTTTATCTCACTTCTTAAAATTATTGCAGGACGTATGCCATAGGAATTTGAAGAACTACGATTACGTAAATAACCATTGTAATCCAAAATATTTATATTAGACACATTGTATGGGGTCAATGTCCAAAAATAAAGATTATTATTTAAATAACTATAGACGTTACCATTATTACTAGATTGATATTCATATATATTAATTAACCCCACAGGATCTTCTACAATGTTAGTACCATTAGGTCTTGTTACACTGCCTAATTCTGCAGTACTTTCTGTGGCATCCCACTTTGCATCTGTCACTATAAAGTTTTCATAATCTCTTAAGTTACCAAGAAAGCCATCGACACTGGTATCGTTTAACCACTCTTCCATATAACTTCCTGCAAAGGAACTACTATCATCATCATAGGATATTGCACTTATATCCCATTGTGTTACTAATTTAACAGTCTTCTCTTCATTATTAATAAGCACCGCTCTCCATAATTTACCAGAGTACCATATATAGTTATTAGGGTCAGTTCCTGTGATAAAGGTATCGACTCCATCATCATACTTATTTTCTCCAGGTATATTTTCAAGTAATACAGCTCCTGCTTCCTTCGCTCTTTCTTGAGATACTTCTACTCTTAACTTACCACTAAATACTTGCCCAGAATAGTTTCCATCTACCTCATCTGTTATCCAAAGATTTAAACTATATGCGTTAGTTCCTCCTCCTTCTATAGTTCCAGAGTCTAACACTCTATTTGAATTAGATCCTGTTCTAGTAAGTAAAGTTGCACCACTATTCTTTCCATTTTTATTTAGATTATATTTTAAAAACATATCATCTATTCTTGTATCTGTATCACCAATAGTATTATCATCTAAGTAAATAGTATAATCTACAGCATTATTTCCATTATTTCTTAATTCAAATGTTGATGGTGTTAAATTCATACCATCTTCATCACTTATTCCTATAGCATTATCCAAAGTTATTCCTTCACTTGTTTCATTTAATACTAGTTCTAATTCTCCTACCTTTACTATTTGATCTGATCCATCTAATCTAGTAGAAAAGTAAGCATAACTTATCGTAAGTACTAAAATCAATATTATGAATATACTTATTACTAAAGTAATTATCTTCTTGTTTTTATTATCTTTTTTCATTATTTACTCCTTTCTACTCTACTAAAGCAATTTCAAATGGATCTTCTTTTGTACCTGTTCCTGATGATATAATAACATTTGATTTAAGATTTAAAGCAGGCTTAACGGCATATGAATTTGTAGGCAACGAATAAAGAGTACGAGCATTCTGACTTAAATAATTAGTTTCGGACGATGAAGAAGCCGTTAATGTCCAGTAAGACATTCCTCGAGTATTATTAACTACATCAAATTGACCTAGCATTAATTCGCCTAATCTTAACAAACCTACTTTTGCTTCTGTACTTGTAGTATATCCTGACATAGTAGTATCTGTATATTTGGCTAGTTTATATGAAGTTCCTCTTCCGACAACTCCAAGATACCAAGTATTATTTTCTTCTATCATTTTCCTATATTCACTATTTACATAATTTATTAAGTAATCTCCATTCAAGAAAGTACCTATTATATTTGCACTTGAATAATTAACATCTTCTCCAAAAGCCATATTTTTAAAATTACCATTTTCTTTTAAAGGTTCAGCACTAGTTATTTTTGTTAAGCCTTCCGTCTCATGACTTACTATTCTATATAAATTGTTTTCTCCAGTTCCAAATCTTATATATTCTCCACTATATCTGGTATTAAACTTAGTTCCAGACAAATCTTGATCACAATCTCTATACAACCTATAAGGTTCATCTTTAGTACCTTTACCGCCTTGAATTGTTATAATATCTTTCAAAACAATTGTTGGTCTTATTCCAAACGAACTAGATAAAGAAAAATAACTATCATAACCTCCATCTGCACCAATACTAACCATATTCTTTGAGTTATAGGGAGTTAAAGTTACCCAGTCAGCTTTATTATTTAAATAACAGTCTTTGTAATTTTCACCTTTATAACTGGATTGATATTCATATATATTAAGTAAACCAACTGCATTTTCTACTATAGATGCACCATTTGGCCTTGTTATATTGCCTAAGCCTCGATTATCCATAGTTGCGTCCCACTTAGCATCTGTTACAATAAAATTCTTATAATCTCTTAAATTACCTAAGAAACCATCTACACTGGTATCATTTAACCATTCCTCCATATAACTACCATCAAAAGCACTACTATCATTATCATATGGAATAGCACTTATATTCCACTGTGTTACTAATTTAACTGTCTTTGCTTCATTATTAACTGATACCGCTCGCCATAATTTACCACTGTACCAAATATAGTTATCTGGATTTTCTCCTGTTATAAATGTATCTTCTCCATCATCATACTGATTTTCTTCTGATATATTTGCTAACAATGTTTCTGAAACTGTTGGTCTTTCTTGACTAACCTCTACTCTTAATTTACCACTAAATACTTGACCTGAGTAATTACCATCCACTTCATCTGTTATCCATAAGTTTAAACTATATGCGTTAGTTCCTCCTCCTTCTATAGTTCCAGAGTCTAACACTCTATTTGAATTAGATCCTGTTCTAGTAAGTAAAGTTGCACCACTATTCTTTCCATTTTTATTTAGATTATATTTTAAAAACATATCATCTATTCTTGTATCTGTATCACCAATAGTATTATCATCTAAGTAAATAGTATAATCTACAGCATTATTTCCATTATTTCTTAATTCAAATGTTGATGGTGTTAAATTCATACCATCTTCATCACTTATTCCTATAGCATTATCCAAAGTTATTCCTTCACTTGTTTCATCTAAAACAAGTTCTAATTCTCCTACCTTTACTATTTGATCTGATCCATTTAACTTAGTAGAAAAGTAAGCATAGCTTATCGTAAGTACTAAGATTAATATTATTAATATACTTATTACTAAAGTAATTATTTTTTTCTTCTTATTATCTTTCTCCATAGTTAGACTCCTTATTAGTTAGAATGGCCATATATTAGTTTTACCATTCTATTATCTAATAAAAATATTACCACATAGAGCCCTGTAAATCAATTGTAGAAAAGAAAAAAACAATAACAACTAGTTACTGTTTTACATTTTTTTAAGCACGAGACACATATTTGCCATCTTTAGTACTTACTAAGATATCTTCATCTTGTTTAATAAATAATGGCACTTGAATAGTCATACCTGTCTCTAACTCAGCATTTTTCATCGCACCGCTTGAAGTATTACCTTTAACAGCATCTTCTGTCTTAACTACTTTCATAACTACTTTATCTGGTAAAGATAATCCTAACATCTCTCCTTCAAAGAAAGTAATCTCAACTTCTAAGTTCTCTTTTAAATACTTAGCATCTTCTCCTATAACACTTTTATCAAGTTCTATTTGTTCATAGTCTGACATACTCATGAAGTAATAAGTATCTCCCATACTATATAAGAATTGCATTGTCTTCTTAGAGATATGAGCAGTTTCTACTTTAACTCCTGCATTAAATGTTTTCTCTACAATAGAACCTGTTCTTAAGTTTTTCATCTTAGCTTTTACTATAGCAGCACCTTTACCTGGTTTAACATGTTGACTTTCAATTATAGTATAGATTCCTCCCTCAAATTGAATAGTCATACCTGGTTTAAAATCATTAGAATTAACCATTTTACTTACTCCTTTCTTATAGACTTAAAACAGTCATTAAATGACTGTTATATTACTATTTCTTCTCTTTATGAGTTGTGTGTTTACCACAGAATTTACAATACTTACTAATCTCCATTCTTCCTGGAGTATTATTTACATTTTTTTCTTCTCTATAATTCTCATTACCACAAACTGAGCATACAAAAGTCTTCTTTTGTCTATGTCCAAGCTTTTTTGCCATAAGTTATCCCTCCTTTTTTCTTTAGTAATTTTACCAAATATTTTAAAAAGTATCAACTATTTATTTAATTCTTTTAATAATTCAATAGTTTTTCTCATCTCTTGATCATATTGAACCATCTCAATACCACCAAATTGATTTAAGAAATCATCTAGTTCCATATTATAACGTTCAGCAAGACGTTTAGCTTCTTCCATAGCTTCATCTTCACTTACTTCAATCTTTTCCATATTCATAATCTCTTCAAGCATTAAACGATATAATACGTTTTGATAAGCTTCTTTTTCAAGTTGATCTCTTAAGTCTTTTTCAGTAGATTTAGTAACTTGATAATATAAATCTAAACTAATTCCTTGCATAGCCATTTGTTGTTCTGTTCTTCTAAGTAGTCTATCTACTTCTTCATTAACCATCTCTTCTGGAATATCAACTTCTACATTCTTAGATACTTCTTCAAGTAGTTTATCGATATATTTATTTTCTTCTTCCATATCTTTATTAGCTTTTATATTAGCTTCTACTTCTTTTCTAAGGCTTTCTTCATCATTAACACCTTCAATACCAAGGTCAAAGAAGAAGTCTTCATCTAATTCTCTTTTTTCTTTAGTTTTAATTTCATGTACTTTTACTTTAAAGGTAACTTCTTGTCCCTTTAGAGACTCTTCCATATAATCATCAGGGAATGTTACTTTAATATCTTTCTCATCACCTGACTTCATACCAATTAATTGTTCTTCAAAACCAGGAATAAAAGTACCACTACCTATTTCTAGGGAATAGTTTTCTTCTTTACCACCATCAAAAGGCTCTCCATCTTTAAATCCTTCAAAGTCAATAACGGCAACATCACCGTTTTCAACTTTACCGTTTTCATCTTTATTAACTAATTCTTCATATCTTTCAAGTAAATAATCTATTTCATGGTCTATTTCTTCTTTAGTTACTTTAACTTCGTTAGGTTTAACTCCTAAATCTCTATATTTTTTAATCTTAACTTCTGGTTTAGTTATAATTTTGAATGTAAATGTAACACTATTTTCATCTAAACTCTTTAAATTAGGCTCAGGTTGTACAACTGGTACTAAATCATTATCTTTTAAAGCTTTAGTATAAGCATCTTGAATTACTAAGTCTGCTGCATCTAATAAATAGTTTTGTCCAAACTTCTTATCATAGATATTCTTAGGACATTTACCTTTTCTAAAACCATCTACTTCAACTTTTTTAATTCTATCTTTAAAAGCCTTATCAACAGCATCAGCCCACTCTTTTCCTTCTACTTTTATTTCAATATTATGATAATTTTTCTTATTTGTTTCTTTTTTAGTTTCTTTTTTTTCCATATTTCTTCCTCCAATACGTTTCTTATTATATCTGATAAAATCAAGTTTTTCAACAATAAATGCCTAACTTTTCCATAAAAAGTGCAAAATAGAAAGAGGCTTCTAAAGTTTCCCTGGTTTTAATCATAATTGATATACCGTAAATAGCTATCAGTGCTAGTTATTTACATCATTTTATAAACATAGCATCTCCAAAGGAGAAGAATCTATATTTTTCTTTAACGGCAATGTTATAAGCATTTAAGATATTATCTTTCCCTGCTATAGCAGATACTAACATAATAAGAGTTGATTTAGGTAAATGAAAATTAGTAATAAGGCCATCTATACTCTTAACTTCTTTACCTGGATAAATAAAGATATCAGTAAAGCCACTATCTTCTCTAAACTCTCCAAACTTTTGATATATTGTCTCCAATGTTCTAGTAGAAGTTGTTCCAACAGCAATTATTCTTTTACCATTTTCTCTTGTTTTATTTAAAGTATCGGCAACACTTTTACTTAAAGAATAAAACTCACTATGCATCTTATGTTTAGTAACATCTTCTACTTTAACAGGTCTAAACGTACCAAGTCCAACATGAAGAGTTAGATATACGATATTTATACCTTTCTCTTTTATTTTTTCAAGTAACTCTTTCGTAAAATGAAGTCCTGCAGTAGGAGCAGCAGCACTACCTACTTCTTTAGCATACACCGTCTGATATCTATCTTTATCTTCTAGTTTTTCATGAATATATGGTGGTAGTGGCATAGTACCAAGTTTATCTAATAGTTCATAGAATATTCCTTCATAACTTGCCTCAAATACTCTAATACCTTCATCTTTAACTTCAGTACATGTTAACTTTAATAACCCCTCACCAAAAGATACAACATCACCTACATGAATACGTCTAGCAGGTTTAACTAAAGTCTCCCAAGTATCACCTTCAACATTCTTTAATAATAGAACTTCTATAACGGCTTTAGTACTCATCTTTTCACCAATTAATCTAGCAGGTAGGACTTTAGTATCATTTAAAACTAAAGTGTCCCCTGGATTAAGATAATCTATAATATCATAGAAATGTTTATGTTCAATTTCTCCTGTTTTCTTATCAAGCACCATAAGCCTTGAAGCATCTCTTTGTTTTATTGGTGTCTGAGCGATTAACTCTTCTGGTAAATTATAATCAAATTCTTCTAATTTCATGAGTATACCCCCTATCAAAACTAGCATTTTCATTAAAACATATTTTTTCTCTTATTTCATTACTACTTTTATTGTCAAAATCATCTATTATTTCTTTATCTTTATCAAAGTAATAATCTAAATAACTACTTTTTTCGTATAAACTATCTACTTTTGCAACAATTACATTTATGATCTTAGGTGATACTTTAGCACTAACAAATTCATCCAACTCTTTATTATCATAATCACAAAAATAAAAGCCTAGAAAATAAAAACTAAAAAGAGAATAGTCATCATAATTTTTTATTTTATTTAAAAAGGAGATTAATCCTAACAAGAAACTAACTTTAGAATGATGTTCTATCTTCTCTTTTTTATACATTTCATTTACTTTAAGGATTATTTTTTGTTTATCTTCATTATAATCTCTACTACACTTTAAATTTCCTAACCAAAAGGGTATTAATTTCTCATTATATTTATTTATTAATATCTCATTTTGTAATAAGTTAATCAATTCATTATACATCATAGTCAGCTCCAAAAAGGCCTCCTTGGTAATTTATATTAAGCTCTTTATATGCTTTTTCTGTTACCATTCTACCTCTACTTGTTCTTTTTAAATAGCCTTCTTGTAATAAGTATGGTTCTATTACATCTTCAATAGTAGATGTTTCTTCACCAATTGATGAAGCTAGAGCATCAATTCCTACAGGGCCTCCATTAAAACGTTCAATAATCGCTCTTAATAATTGATGGTCTGTCTCATCTAGTCCACTCTTACCGACTTTTAGTCTCTCTAAAGCTTTTTCCATTACTTCTAAATCAATAGATTCTTTCTTATCTACTAGAGCAAAGTCACGTACTCTTTTAAAGAGACGATTAGCAATACGAGGAGTTCCTCTACTTCTTTTAGCAAGTTCAACTGCTGCTTCATCATCTATTGGCATATCTAAGACTCTACTTGTTCTTTTAATAATTTCTGTTAACTCTTCTGTTGTATAGAATTTTAATTTAGAAATAATACCAAAACGGTCTCTAAGCGGTGCCGATAAATCTCCTGCTCTTGTTGTCGCTCCAACTAAGGTAAATGGAGGTAGGTCTATTTTAATACTACGAGAACTTCCTTCCCCACCGATTATTATATCTAAAGTAAAGTCTTCCATAGCAGGATATAGTATTTCTTCAATATATCTTGGCATTCTATGAATCTCATCTATAAATAAGACATCTCCTGGTTCAAGAGTTGATAGTATCGCTGCTAAATCCCCACTTTTTTCAATTGATGGACCACTAGCAGTTTTAATATTAACACCAAGTTCTCTTGCAATAATAAAGGCAAGAGTAGTTTTACCTAATCCAGGAGGACCATATAATAAAACATGGTCTAATACTTCTCCTCTTATCTTACTAGCTTCTATAAAGACTCTAATATTTTCTTTAACTTCACCCTGTCCAACATATTCATCTAGGACCTCAGGTCTAATAGTATTATCAACAATACCATCATCTTCTAACTCTTCTCCTGTTACAACACGTTCCATTTAATCACCTACTTCAATAATAATTTTAAGGCTTCTTTTATTTGGTCTTCTATACTTAAAGAATTATCTACTTTCAAGATTATACTCTTAATCTCTTTATCTTTATAACCAAGTCCAAGTAAAGCTTCTCTTAACTCTTCACTTGTATCTTTAACAATTTCATCACCCGTAGTTAAGTCATCAAGTTTACCTTTTAAGTCAAGTATCATTTGTTTAGCAAGTTTCTCACCTATCTTAGGGAACTTCTTTAGATAAAGAATATTTTCTCTATTAATCGCATCACTAATACCATTAATAGAACCTGTGGCAATTATTGGTAGAGCCATCTTAGGTCCAAGGCCCTTAACACCAATAAGTTTTAAGAATAGTTCTTTTTCTTCTTTAGTTTTAAAGCCAAATAGGCTATGTTCATCTTCTTTTATTTGTTGATATAAATAGACTTTATAGTCATTTCCTTCTTCAAAGGCAAAAGGATTAGGTGTATTGATAAGATAACCTATCCCATTATTTTCTAAGACAATAGCATTAGACATAACTTCTGTTACTTTTCCTATAATATAACTATACATCTTAGTCCTCTTTCATATTATGATGAACATCTTGTACATCATCGATATCTTCTAAAGCCTCTATTAGATTATATACTTTTTCTTTAGTTTCATCGTCAAGTTCAACTTCATTATTTGGAACAAATGTAACCTCACTAGTAAGGAATTCGGCAACACCGATGTTAGCAAGAGCATCTTTTACAGCGATAAACTTATCACTAGGTGTTGTAATTAAATAAGTATCACCATTATTTTCCATATCTAGAGCACCTGCATCTAAGGCTGTTAACATTACTTCATCTTCATCATAATCACTTGGAATAACAATAATACCCTTACGTTCAAAAATATAACTAACAGAACCATCAGTACCTAAATTACCACCACGTTTAGAAAATGTACTACGTACAGATGAAGCTGTTCTATTACGATTATCAGTAAGACAATCTACCATAATAGCAACACCACCTGGTCCATAACCTTCATAACGAATGCTTTCATAATTCTCACCATTACCTGCACCTTTAGCTTTATCAATAGCTTTTTGGATATTATCTTTAGGCATATTAGCAGCTTTAGCTTTCTCAACAACTAATCTTAAAGCAGCATTACTATCAGGGTCTGGTGCACCTGACTTAGCAGCAACATATAATTCTTTAGCAAGTTTTTGAAAGACTTTACCACGTGCTGCATCTATTAATCCTTTCTTTCTATGAATAGTAGCCCATTTTGAATGTCCACTCATTTTTATTACCTCCCTTTCTTTCTTCACTATAATAACACAAATATATTATTTATTCTAGCTTTAACTTAAAATTAATGTTATTATACATCTAGGTGAATTACATGGAAAAATATATAAAGAATGGTAATAAGAAAATTAAGTTTAAAACAGTTACAAAATTTACAGATAGATTAAAAGGCTTTAGATTTTATCTTTATCCTATTAAAGAAGGATTATGTTATCCTAAAAAGAAAATGATTAACACTTATTTTGTCTGTCAGAAGTTAGATATTGTTGTAACTGATAAAGAAAATAATATATTAGCGATATATCCAAGTATTAGAACAGAGAATTTTATAAGACCAAGATTAAAGGCTTATTATATATATCTATTACCAGAAGGTAGTTCTAAAGGATTAGAAAATTATGATAAGTTAAGAATAATGACTAAAGGAAATAACTAAATATTCCCCATAGTTCTACTATGGGGATTAATTGTGAAACCAAGACTTCTTTTTGGTATTTAAAAGCTTATTCTACATAAGCCTTGCAATTTGTTTTTTAGATAGTCCAGTTAGTTCACTTATTAAAGGTATATCCATCTTTTTGGCGAGCATTGATTTAGCAATAGATTTTTTCTCATTACTAGCACCTTGCTTAACTCCTTGCTTAACACCTTGCTTAACACCTTGTTTTTTAGCAGTAATTTTTATACTGTTTTCTATTAATCTTCTTTCCTCTTCTTCATCATAAAGTCCAATAGTATAAGCATCATTTGTTAATCTTTTTAATTCTTTTGCAACTTTCATCAACTCAACATCTCCTTTCGCTAATGCTTCTATTTCATCAACTTTTGTTAAAGTTAATATTAATAGTTCTTTTTCTAATTTACTTAACTTTAATCCTCTATCATACTTTTCTCTTATTAATTTTAAATTAACATAAATTTTGCCCCATTTATCACTTTCTATTATTCCATATTTATCTCTTGATTTAAACTCTAATAGATTTTCTTTACTTAAGAAACAATAAAAGTTATTTATATTTATCTGTATAACTTTAGGTAAACTTACATAACTTTTTGTTCTTCTTATCAAATCGTTTTTTACTTTACCTAAATAAGCATCATTTCTCTCTATTAAGCCATCCCATTTTCTATTATTAAACTCATAATTAAGAACATAACCTTTTACTGCAAATAAAACATCTGATACTTTACCTCTTTCTAAAACATTATCAACTACATACTCAGTATTCATTTCTTTATATGTATTTAATATTAGTTTTTTAGGTATTCCTGTTAATCTAGAAGTTAAATCTGCTCTATACTTAGGACATTTTTTCATAATAGCTTTAAAAATACAGTCATAGGTAGCAGGAACAATCTCACCTTTTCTTTTTAATTCTTTAACTATTTCTTCAAATCTTTTCCTTGTAATAGGCATTAAAGCACCTCCTTGCAAGTGTTATAGCATAGTCTATAAATGATTGCAAAAAGGCAATTTTAAAAATTCAAAGAAAATAAGGCTTCAATTTACTATTTTCTCTAGGGGAATTTTAAATATTCATATCAAAAGATGCTTGAATTTTAAAAATTCATACTTTTTTTTAAAAATTTCATTTTCTCTCCTTTCCCCATCTATTTTAAAGTCGCTCTTCTATCCATAATGTATCATAATAGATAGGCTAAGTCAAGAGAAAAAGAGCAACTAATTTGTAGCTTACTTTTATCAAAATAAAATCTAGCATGTTTTTATTTACACACTAGATTATACACTGTCATATCCTAACTACCCATAGTCAGAACAAACGGATCTGATTTAGTCCCTGTACCTGAAGTTATCTGCACACTAGATTTCAGATTCATGGATGGTCGAGCCCCGAGCGAATAACTCGAAGGCGAATAGTAGTAAGCATTACCACTGCCGCCGACACACCAAACACTCGACGAACTATATGGTGTTAAAGTCCAATAAGATATTGTTAATCCTGTACTAGATGTTCCTCCCTTTACCGCATATCTATCAAATTGTCCTGACATTAATTCTCCAAATCTCAATAACCCTACTTTAGCTTCCGCTACATTTGAGGTTGTAGCAGTTCCACTTGCATCTGTATATTTTGCATTCTTATATGAGTAGGAACTACCGCTTCCTACAGTTCCAAGGTACCATGTAGTACTATCTTCTATCATATTAGCATAACTACTATCTACATAGTTTGTTAGATATTCTCCATTTAAAAATGTACCTACTGTATTTGTACTTGAGAATGTTGTATTACTTCCAAAATTCATTGTTATAAATGTACCAGAACTTTTTAGTGATTCAGCACTGACTATCTTTGTTCCTGTTCCATTTTCGTGGCTTACTATTCTGTATAAATTATTTTCATCATTTCCAAATTTTATATATTCTCCACTGTATCTACTTGACAACAATGTTCCTGAAAGGTTATTATCATTATCTCCGTTTAAGCGATAAGGATTATCTATTGTTCCATCACCATCTACAATACGAATGCTAGATTTTAGATTTATAGATGGCCGAGCCCCGTACGAATAACCCGAAGGCGAATAGTAGAGTGCAAGACCATTGTAGTTGACATTCCGAACACTTGACGAACTATATGGGGTTAAAGTCCACCACCATAAACCATTATTTAAATACCCATTACTATAAGTTGTTCCTGTATAACTAGATTGATACTCATACATATTTAAAAGTCCTACTGCATCTGTTACTATCATACCATCGTCCCTTGGTCTTGTTATGCTTCCTAAATCAGTAGCATCCATTGTCGCATTCCACTTAGCATCTGTTACAATAAAGTTTTCGTAATCTCTTAAATTACCTAAGAAACCATCTACACTGGGATCATTTAACCACTCTTCCATATAGCTTTCTTCAAAAGCTGTATTCCCACTTGCATTATAAGAAATAGCACTTATATTCCATTGTGTTACTAATTTAGTTGTTCCTGCTTCATTATTAACAGACACTGCTCTCCATAATTTACCACTATACCAGATATAGTTATTAGGGTCAGTTCCTGTTATAAAGGTATCTGTTCCATCATCATAAGTACTTCCATTATCTCCCACATTACCAAGTACCACATCACTTACTGGGTTACCTTGATACTCCTCAAATAAATGCCCATTACTAGGTAAACTTAAATCATTATAATCTAGTCCTACTTGCACCCCTAAAGTAATTGTTACACTACTACTAGAGTCATTATTTACTCTTATCTTATAAATATTACTAGAACCTGCTGTTCCACTCTTCTCCAAATTAACTCCTACTGCAGCAGGAGGGGTATTTAGGCCTTCTCCTGTTACATATCCAGCAGTTACTCCACTAGGTAGACTTCCTTCATAATAAAAATTAAATCTTGCTATTCTATTATTAGGATTAGATAGTGTTACTGTAAACTCTTTTGTCTCTCCTGTTCCTACTGTTAACTTATTCCCTTCAGTACCGTCTATATCTAATTTATATACTAAATTACCTGTTATTATCGTTATAGCATTACTCTTCTCCTTACTAACTGTAAACATAGCATAAGAAAAATATACTCCTAACATTATAAATGTTATTATTATCATTACTATCATATATATCTTACTAAAACTTGTCTCTAATAATAATCTTTTCATTATTAATACTCCTTTCATTATTTAACTCAAAAAAGAATAGAGTATCCCTATTCTTTTAAGTCATAATGAAAGAAAGTAACTAAACTACTACTAAACTGCCCCCCCCCAGGTAACAAATTGTAAACATAAATTCTTCATATTTTTACATTCTTCCTCTGTAGATTGACGAATTATTTTACACTGCATAATCATTACCCTCTTTCTACTTTGCTACCTTAATTTTATCACAAGCATTACTAATAAATCAATAATTATTTTTTACATCTTGGAAAACTATGTAAATAAACTTCTTTCAATCTATCATTAGTAATATGAGTATATATCTGAGTAGAGGAAATACTCTCATGTCCTAATAATTCTTTTACTGATAATATGTCACATCCTTCATTTAAAAGATGTGTTGCAAAAGAATGTCTCAACATATGAGGAGATATATTTTTATGTAAAGATGTTTTCTTAATTAAATTAGTAAGTATATATCTAATACCTCGCTCTGTTATTACTCTACCTTGATTATTAAGAACTAGATAATCACTATTAAACTTATTTAATTCTTTATAACCATTATTTAAATATAAATCTAATATATCACTAGCATACTCTCCATAATTAACAATTCTCTCCTTACTACCTTTACCATGAATAAGAATAGTTCTTTCACTCCTATTAATGTCTTTTAATCTAATCTTAACTAACTCTCCTACTCTTATCCCTGTCGCATACATAATCTCTAGTACTAATCTATCTCTTTGTCCTAAAGCAGTATTTAAATCAGGAACACTAAATAATTCTTCTAGCTCATTATATTCAAAGTATCTAGGCAACTTCTGTTCTTTCTTAGGAGATGATATTAAATTAAATAAATTAGTCTTTACTTTATTATTACTACAAAGATATTTATAATAACTTCTAAGAGCGCTAAGCTTTCTACTAATAGAAGTAGACTTCTCATGTTTTTCATCTTTTAGATACATTAAATAAAGTCTTATATCACTATATTCTAGTTTTAAATAATTAAGCCCTTCTTTATCTAAATAATCTAAGAACTCTTCTATATCTCTTTCATAGTTATCTATAGTATATTTAGAATAATGTCTTTCATATTCTAGATATTCTAAATATTCATTTAGCATTAATGTTTTCTCCCTATACCTGTACTATATTTTGTATTTTGCCCCTTAAATGTATTACCAGGGCCTGCAGTCATTTGCTCTAACTCTTCGGGAGATAAAGTTAAATACTCATCAGGGTCATAAACGTCTTCATCTTCATCATCATCACTATCTAAAGGAACATAACTAATATCACTACCTAATTTATCTTCTATTACATCTAAATTAGTTTTGACTGGAATATTGGAAGATGTAACATTTACATTAGATATTATATTTTTTTTATCTTTATTAGTTAAATACTTACGAAATACTTCATAATTTCTAAAAGCCTCTTCTAATTCCAATATTAAATAACCATTTTCAAAAGGGTCTCCTTTAATATATCTATTAATTAAAGTATAATAACTGCTATTTTCTCCAAATACTCTAGATAGCCATTCACTATCTTTTTCTATTATCTTTTTTTCCACGTCAAGCCAAGCATCTAAAAAAAGTGGATTATTACCATTGTACATCTTATTAGTACGGTAACCATGAGTAGTATAAACCGAATCTCTTTTTAAAGATTCTATTATTTTAATTAAATCAGGATTATTGTAAATAATACTTTTATAATAAAAACTCTTATCATTATTATTAACACGAATAGAAAAAGTGTTTTTTTCTTGATACTTGTCATCTAATCTATTGCTTAAATCATAAGCCCCAGTAAGACCTGCTGTAAATTTATCTATATCTTCCAAAGAATTAAAGGTAACTCCAGGTATTTTAATTATCTCTTCTTCTTTATATTTATTACCTTTAGCATATTTGTCATAAACTGAACCTACTAAATCATAATGTTTTGCCATATTGTCATCTCGCTTTCTAAATAAATTATAACAAAATTCTTTACAAAGTACAATTTATTTGATACTATATATTTGTATCGAAAAAGTGGGAATACCCTTGCCAAAGTAGGGACTGAAAAAAGTCGGCATACCCTTGCCAAAGTAGGGACTAAAAAAAGTCGGAATACCCTTGCCAAAGTAGGGACTGAAAAAAGTGGGCGATTTTTAATTAAGTCGCCCTTTTATTATTATAATCAGGAGGTTCAAATGAAAACATTAAAAATATACTATATTGATAATAATTATATCGATTATTTAAGAAAATTTGATAATAGAGTTGCCTATAATAAAAGTAAAGCTAGACCTTATGTAGGAGTTGTCTATACTTTTAATAATCAAACTTACTTTGCCCCACTTTCAAGTCCTAAACCAAAACATTTAACAATGAATGAAAAAGCAGTTGACATATTTAAAATCAAAGATGGAGAACTTGGTATAGTTAATATTAATAATATGATTCCTACTCCTATTAATTGTTTAACAGAAGTACTTCCTTTAGTAAAAGATAAACATTATAGAAAACTAATTATTGAACAAACTACTTATTTAAATGATCATAAAAGAGAATTATTAGATAAAGTTAAACAATTTAAATTAAGGTATGACAAAGGGCACTTATCTAGTAGATTAAGAAACAGATGTTGTGACTTCAATTTATTAGAAGAAAAATGTAAGGAATATGAAAAAGAAGAGGTTGCTATTTAAAAAATGCTTTACAAAATGTAATTCATTTGATATTATATTGTTGTAACGAAAAAGTGGAATACCCTTGCCGTAGTAGGGACTGAAAAAAGTGGAATACCCTTGCCGCAGTAGGGACTGAAAAAAGCGGGCGATTTTTAATTAAATCGTCCTTTTATTATCTATTTTAGGAGGTTCAAATGAAAATATATTGATAATAATTACATTAACTATTTAAGAAAATTTGATAATAGAGTTGCTTATAATAAAACCAAAACTAGACCTTATGTAGGGGTTGTCTATACTTTTAATAATCAAACTTATTTCGCTCCACTTTCAAGTCCTAAACCAAAACATTTAACTATGAATAATAGAGCTCTTGATATGTTTAAAATCAAAGATGGTGAACTTGGCATAGTTAATATTAATAACATGATACCTACCCCAATATCTTGTTTAACTGAAGTACTTCCTTTAGTAAAAGATAAACAATATAGAAAATTAATTATAGAACAAACTACTTATTTAAATAATCATAAAAGAGAATTATTAGATAAAGTTAATTTCTTTATGTTAAAATATGATACTAATAAACTTTCTAAAAGAACTAAAGATAGATGTTGTAATTTTAGGCTCTTAGAAGAAAAATGTAAGGAATATGAAAAAGAAGAGATTGCTATTTAACCTCTTCTATTAATTTTCTGGTCTTATCATATAAAGATTCTTTAGTATTAATATCATAACAATTTGGATAATAAAATATTCTAGATTCAAGTTTTCCAAAAACAGCTGAATAACCATCTCGTGTAGGAATACATTCATACTCTTTATTAATTATTTCTTCTTGGACAAATTTTAGAATCTCATCATACTCATCACTTGTTAATTCTTTTATTAAATATATATTTTCTAATGGAATATTATTTTTCTCCAAAAATGGAGTCATAAAACTATATAAAGAGTAACCATATACTTTCTTATCTTTTGTTATGATTGTTCCACTTGTACCAGGACATACACTCAAATTAGCTTTATCCTCTACTCCTAAAATACTTTTTTCTTTTAACTTATCTATTTTTTCTTGCATACACATCTCCTTCTTTCTGGTATAATTGTATTATATTTAATAATTAATTTGGTCGCATTGAAGGAGACAATTTATGAAAGAAAGATTAAATGAATATATTAATGAAAATTTAGAAGCACTACCTCGTATAAGAAGAAGATTAAGTAATTATCAGACTTCTAAAGTAGATAAATATATTAATGAAAGTAATAAGGAAAGTCATTTTCAAGAATTGTTATTTAAGTATATTGATGATAGGGCCTTAAAAGATAGTGATGTTTATAATAAAGTTCATATTGATAGGAGATTATTTTCTAAAATTAGAAGTGATATTAATTATCATCCAAGTAAAGAAACCGTTATATTATTAGGATTATCTTTAAAGTTAAATGAAGAAGAAATAGATAAATTACTTAATAGTGCCTCTTATTCTTTGCCTAAAAACAGTATCTATGATTTAATTATTAGATTTTGTTTTAGTGAAGGAATATATGAACTTAAAGATGTTAATGACTTATTAGAGACATATAATTGTAAGTCGTTTTCATACTAAAAGAAGAAATCTTTACTTAGACTTCTTCTTTTTCATATCAAGTAATACTTCTTTTCTTGAGAAGTTTTCTTTACCTTTCTTATCTTTACCTATCGCTTTTACTAAGATAGTATCTCCTACTTTTACAACATCTTCTACTTTGTCAATATGTTTAGTATCTAGTTGTGATACATGAACTAATCCTTCACAGCCTGGCCATACTTCTACAAAACATCCAAAATCATGAACAGCGACTACTTTCGCTTCATAGACTTTACCAACTTCTACTTCTCTTGCTACATCTTCGATCATCTTAACTGTTTTATCAATGATATCTTGATCACTATGATATACAATTACTCTACCATCATCTTCTAAGTCTACTTTAACTGCATTAATGTTATTGACATCAGTTACATTACTACAATCACATATAATCTTAGTAATCATCTCTCCACCTTTACCAATAACATCACGAATCTTAGAAGGATTAATATAGAATACTTTAGTCTTAGGAGCATATTTAGATACTTCCTTACGAGGTTCAGGTATTTGCTTTTTAATAACTTCAAGTATTTCAAGTCTTGCTTTCTTTGCTTGTTCTAAAGCTTCTTTTAATATTTCTTTAGTAACTCCTTTTATTTTAATATCCATTTGTAAAGCTGTAATACCGTTAGCAGTACCTGCTACTTTAAAGTCCATATCTCCTAAATGGTCTTCCATTCCAGCGATATCTGTTAGAATTGTATAATCATCATCACTTGTAATAAGACCCATAGCAATACCTGCAACTGGAGCCTTTATAGGAACACCAGCAGCCATTAGACTCATACATCCTGCACAGATTGAAGCTTGTGAACTACTACCATTACTTTCTAGTATTTCTGAGACAACACGAATTGTATAAGGAAACTCATCTTCACTAGGTATAACTTGAAGTAAAGCTCTTTCCCCTAAAGCCCCATGACCAATCTCACGTCTGCCTGGTGCCCCATATCTACCTGTCTCACCTACTGAAAATTGTGGAAAGTTATAGTGTAACATAAATCTCTTTTCATCTTCTAAACTTAAACCATCAAGAATTTGATGCTCGCCTAAAGCTCCTAAAGTTGTAACAGCAAGACACTGTGTTTCACCTCTTGTAAATAAAGCAGAGCCATGAGTTCTAGGAAGTAAATCTATATCAGTTGAAAGTGGTCTAATCTCATCCATTTTCCTACCATCACTTCTGATTTTTTCTTTAACAACAATATTTCTAAATAAACGATATTCTACATCACTAAATATCTTCTCTACTTTAACAAGTAATAAATCTAACTCTTCATCTTCAAGGTCTTTATTATCTTCCCTATATTTTTCTAATAAATTATCTTTTATTTCATCAATTTTACCATAACGCTCTAACTTTTCTTTAATCCTTAAAGCTTCATCTAAATCTTTCTCTATTAGTTTAGTTACTTCGTCTCTTAAATCATCTTCAATAGTTAAGCTTTCATATTCAAAAGGAGTAACACCAATATCAGAGATTATCTCACTTTCCCACTTACACAACTCTTTAACTGCTTCATGACCTTTCATTAAACCTTCAAGCATAATCTCTTCACTAACTTGTTTAGCACCTGCTTCTACCATGTTAATGGCATCAAATGTACCAGCGACAGTAAGGTCAAGCTCACTTTTCTCTAACTCTTCTACAGTTGGATTAATGATATACTCTCCATCAACATACCCTACTTTAACACCAGCGATAGGGCCTAAGAAAGGTGCTCCACTAATCATA
This sequence comes from uncultured Bacilli bacterium, assembly GCA_944331935.1. Classification (GTDB taxonomy): domain Bacteria; phylum Bacillota_I; class Bacilli_A; order RF39; family UBA660; genus Onthousia. The sequence goes on from CALVIV010000005.1 coordinate 30,531, forward strand.
GTTGCTAAAGATGATCCTAACATTGCTGTTAGTTCAGGAGAACAATCTTGATCAACTGATAGAACTGTATTAATAACTTGTACTTCATTCTTAAAATCTTCCTTAAATAAAGGCCTCATTGGTCTATCAATCATTCTTGCTGCCAACGTTGCAGCCTCAGTTGGTCTTCCTTCTCTTTTAATAAAACCTCCCGGAATCTTTCCAACAGAATAAAGTTTCTCTTGATAGTTTACTGTTAATGGAAAGAAATCACTTAATAAATTAGCTTTCTTATTAATAACAGTCGCCGTTAATATAACAGTATCATTATATCTAACTAAAACAGAACCACTAGCTTGTTTAGCAAGTTCCCCATGTTCTACTACTATCTTCTTTCCATAAAAATCATATTCATATACTTTCTTACTCATCTTACTTCCCTCTTCTTTCTCTATATTTCTTTAATACCATTCTTTTCTCTTCAATAGGTCCATCATACTTTACTACTGATAAATAAGGTTTCATTGTAGGATAAATAAATAGTCCACCTACTTTTTCTTCGCCCTTATTATCATATATCATACAGGTTTCTAAATCCATAAATTTGCTTTCATAAAAATCTCTATCATTTATAGTTGTATATGTATCTCCCTTGTGTAAAAGATATAGCAAAGCATCTTTTTTAATACGATTAGAATGAACCTTCCAGCTCCTGCAACCAAAATTATCATATCCTAAAAATGTTTTGCTTGCTGTTTGGCAAATATCTCCTATAAAAATATTACTAACATCAAGCTTTTTACTTCTATCTTTTTCAAATGTTCTAATTATTGTACCCTTTAGTTGATGTTGATACTTTTTTAATCTTTTATAAGGAATTAATTTATCTTTATCTACCTGAATATCACTAGGTTCTACATATTCTTTAGTCATTAAATTAATAACTTTATTACTAGATTCTCTATAAAGTAATATTTCTTTATTATCTAAAGTAACTCCTATATAAACATTATTAGCATTCATACATTTATACTTCCTCCACAAATCTATTATATAATAACAGAAAAAAAGAGAAAATTCTACTGTTTACTTAATATTTCCTCTTTTACTAGTTTAAAGCAATTTGAAATGGTGAATTTTTAGTCCCATTTCCTCCTGTTATTACTACATTAGATTTTAGATTTAGGGATGGTTTAATACCAAAATCAGCTATAGATTCAGAACTACCAGAGAAACTATCACCATATATGTAGTGTATACCAGATGTACTATATGGAGTTAAAACCCAATAATTAAACGTTAAATTACTAATTGTATCGCTTCCTTTTAAAGCATTTCTTTCAAATTGTCCGCTCATTAGTTCTCCTATTCTAAGTAGTCCTACTTTAGCATCTGTACTTGTAGCATAACTTGACATACTTGTATCTACATATTTTGCTAACCTATAACTTGTTCCACCTCCAACAGTCCCAAGATACCATGTAGTACTATCTTCTATCGTATTACTATAATTACTTCCTACATAATTTGTTAAGTATTCCCCATTTAAGAAAGTGCCTATTGTATTTTTATTTGAATAATTTACATTTCTACTACTATTAAAAGCACTGCTTATAAAACTTTCTCCACTTTTTAATGGTTCTGCACTTGTTATTTTTGTTAATCCTTCTGTCTCATGACTTACTATTCTGTATAAATTGTTTTCATCATTCCCAAATCTTATATATTCTCCACTATATCTTGTATTAAGCATTGTTCCTAATAAGTCTTTATCATTATCTCCTTCTAAGCGATATGGATCATTTTTTTTACCACTTCCTGATACTATTTTTACATCACTTTTTAAATTTATTGATGGACGAACTCCAACAACTGCTCCTGGAGAACTAGTATACATATTTCCACTATATAAAATACGATAAACAGAAGAAACATCATTAGGTGTTAAAGTCCACCAAGTAAGACCATTATTCAAATAACCATTACTGTAATCTGTTCCTCTAAAACTCTCCTGATATTCATACATATTTAAGAGTCCTACAGTATCTGTTACAGTTGTCGTTCCATTTGGTCTTGTTATACTTCCTAATTCTCTATCATCCATTGTAGCATCCCATACTGCATCTATTACGATAAACTTATCTGATTCTCTTAAATTTCCTAAGAATCCATCTACTGTTGTATCATTTAACCACTCTTCCATATGACTACCTTCGAAGTCGGTACTATTATCATTATATGGTACCGTAGTTATATTCCACTGTGTTACTAACTTAACTGTCTTAGTTTTATTATTAGTAAGTACCGCCCTCCATAACTTTCCACTATACCAGATATAGTTATTTGGATCTTCTCCAGTTATAAAGGTATCTACTCCATCATCATATTGATTTTCTTCTGGTATATTTGCAAGTAAGACATCACTTACTGGTTCTGCTGTTCTATCTTTTCCATAGACATTTACTCTTACACTAAATGACAAGTTCCCTCCATCTCCCTGAGGATTATATTCTTCATCAACCCACATTCTAAGTCTATATCTATTACTTTCACTAGAGTTCATACTACTTGTATATAAACTCATCTCATTAGCAAGTCTTCCTGTATAGTCATTGGCACTTGCTTCTTCATTGTAAGTCTCTGGTGTCATTAATTCTTCTTCGCCACTATCTGTTAATTTTGTTAGATATAGCTTTATATTAGAACCATCTATCTTTCTTTCGCTAGTTGTTACATCTTTTGCACTGATCTCGTAATTTATATTAGTATTTCCACTTATCTCACTACTAACAGTAAAATCAAAATATTCTCCATCGTTTAATCTTACCTTTCCTGTCGCATCAGTTGTAGGTAGAGCACCACTCATACTGATTATGTTATCATCTTCAGTATAAGTCATCTTTATCGCTCCTGTTGTTATAGTATTTACTTTAGTACCCAAACCACTATAGTTAAAGGCGGCATAACTTATCCCTATTATTGCAATTACCATTATTATTAAAACTACTACTATTATTATTTTTTCTTTCTTCTTCATAGTTACACCAACTTTCTACATATTTGGACTAATAACAAGACGGAAGGAATCACTCAAATTAGGTCCTCCTACAAAAAAGCTATTTAAACCAAAACTAAATACTCCCGAAGTTTTACCATTACTATATGCACCACCACGCAACATCCATGGATATTCTTCACTAACTATTTTAGATGAATCACTATACCATCCTGCTGTTTCTGATAAACCATGACTTAAGCATATATTACCATTACAGGCTGTATTTATATTATCACTTGTATATTTATCATAATATTTAGACTCTGGCATTGTAACAAATCCTGAGATTGCAATTGTATCATTATAATTGGCTATTACATAATCCCAAGAACCTCCACTCATATCATATATTCCATAGATATTGCCTGTAGTTGAGGCTCCTGTTCCATTAATGTCCGCATCATATGTATATTGACAACCAAAACCGGAATCACCAACATTTGGTGCTCCATAACTACAACCTGTTATAAACTGATTACTTTTATTTTCATATATTTCTTTATTAACTCCTGTAAAATTAATATTTCCTAATTTTCCATATTTACTTTGAGATAAATAGGCAACTATAGACCATTCACTATTCTTCATCATATGAGTATCTACATTACTACTAAAACCATATCTATTTCCTTCATCATTCATTTTTAAACTTACATTAAAAGCATTACTTACACTTATTCCTCTCCAACTAGTTACATTCGGTTTTATCATTGCATCTAGCTCTGTTGTATTGCCTCCTCCATTTTCAGCTTCAGGGTTACTACTTGAAGTTTCAAACTTTCCTACCCAGATTCCTGATAGTTCTTGATCTCCAAAGGTGAAGGCATCTGGGGTATACCAACTATTGTCTTCTATTCCATTACTTACTATATACTTGGCTGTTCCTATATCTTTTATATTAGTATCTACAAATCTTATATCTATTTCTCCTGGTAAAGCTTGGGTTGGATCTGTGTCTAAATAGCATCCTTTCTTTCCATAGTAATTTGTTCCATCTTCGCTTCCTATAGAGTAACTATATCTTGGTATCCATACCCACATTGTCTCTATATCATCCATTGATATTGTTGTTCCTACAGCAGCACTCTTATATGTATCTCTTGTTGATTCTGTTACAGTTACAGCATTAGCCCACATCAAATCATTATAGTTATACCAGTTATTATCTGTATTATTAGTATCAGCTTTTACCCAGTTACTTCCATCATATGACACTGGGATCATTCCTTCATCCAACTCTGGTACATTAGGTTCATTTACATACTCACTAAATAAATGTCCATTACTTGGTATTTCTAAATCATTATAATCTAATCCTACATTTACCCCTAACTCTATACTTACTTCATTATCACTATTATTCTCTACCATTATCTTATAGATATTACTAGAACCTGCAGTACCATCTTTCTCTAAATTAACTCCCTTCGCTTCAGGTAATGTATTCGTCTCACAATCTCCTACATATCCTACCTTTACATTATTTGATATTTCATTTAGATAATAAAAATTATATCTTGCTATTCTATTATTAGGATTACTTAATCTTACTATAAACTCTTTACTACTATTAGACTCTACTACTAACGTATTTCCTTCAGTACCATCTACTTCTAATTTATATTCTAAATTACCTGTTATTATCGTTATAGCATTACTTTTCTCTTTACTTACCGTAAACATTGCATATGAAAAGTATCCACCTAATACTAATAACGTTATTATAACCATTACTATCATATATATCTTACTAAAACTAGTCTCTAGTAATAATCTTTTCATTAGACTTCACTCCTACTACTTAGTATGTACTAACTTATAAGAATCATACTTATCCAATAAATATCTATTTTAGGGGGTAATGTAAATACCCTATCTATTAAAATATTAACACATAGAGTCCACTTATTCAAATAAAAAAAATAATGATTATTGTTATTTAACCATTATTTTACATTAGATTACTTTCTTAAACCTAGTTTCTTAACTACTTCACGATATTTTGCAACATCTTTTTTAGCTAAGTAATTAAGCATATTTCTTCTTTGTCCAACTTTCATTAAAAGACCACGACGTGAGTGATGATCATGGATATGAGTCTTTAAATGCTCTGTTAAATTTTCAATTTCTTTAGTTAAAATTGCTATTTGAACAGGAGCAGATCCAGTATCATGTTCATTAACACCAAAGTCTTTAATTATTTGTTGTTTCTCTTCTTTTGTTAAAGCCATATTAACCTTCCTTTCTTAAATTTATTCACCTTATTCTTGGTAATTGGTGTAAGGAAGAACTCCAACTACTAGGAATAGGTATGCATATAATATACCATAAATCTCTTAGTCTGTCTATTATTTTCAAAAAAATTATGATAAAATGTCTATGGTGATAATATGGCAAGTGCAATTATACATATAGCAGTCGCAAAAGAAATTAATAAAGAATTACACATGAATGAAAAAGAACTATTCTTAGGAACAATCGCTCCAGATATCAGTAAACAAATAGGAGAATCTAAAGTAAAAAGCCATTTCTTAACTAATAAAGATAGTGATTTACCTAATCTTGAAGCCTTTTTAGATAAGTATCAATCTAATCTAACTAATCCTTTTATTATGGGCTATTATATTCATTTATTTACAGACTACTTATGGTTTAAATATTTTATGCCGGAAATAACTAATAGTAATGATTATATTAAATTATTAAATGGAAATAAAATAAAGTGTAATAAAGAAGAACTTACGAAAATCATTTATAATGATTATAGTAATTTAAATATCTTACTAATAGAAGAATATAACTTAGACTTATCTTTATTCTATGAAGATATAGAAATACCTAATATTAAGTTTGATGAGATTCCTCTTGATAAATTACAAATTATTGTAGACCAAATGGGAATAATAGTAGAAAATAGTAAAAAAGGATATACATATTCTTTTAATATAGATAATGTTAAAAGCTTTATAAAACTATGTACAGAAATAATTTCTAATGATATAAAAACGAGACTTAACTAGTCTCGTTTAACATTTTAAAGCATTTTAATTTATTATTAACATTCTGATAAATAGCCACTACTCTATTATCTTTCATAAATAGAACTTTATTTTTAATATTATAACTATTATCAATAACTGCCCCATTAACTATCCTTTTATAATCCACACTATCTATTTCTTTTGTTTCTATATCTAAAGCATTGTTTATACTAATTAACTTACTATTTATAGTTACATCTTCTAAATCAACAGCATCACTTAACTTAAACTTACCTTGTCTCGTTCTTATTAAACTACTCATAGTACATGGTATATCTAAAAACTCTCCCATATCTTTAATTAAACTTCTAATATAAGTTCCTTTAGAAACAACACATCTAAACTTAAAAGAGTCTTCTTTATAATCTAAAAGTTCCAACTCTTTAATTATAACCTTTCTCTTAGGTAGTTCCACATCTTTATTACTTCTAGCATATTCATATAACTTCTTACCATTAACTTTAATAGCAGAGTACTTTGGTACTTCTTGAAGATATTCTCTAATAAACTCTTTAAATAAATTATCTAACATATCTTTAGATATTTTTTTATCACTTGTCTTTACAATATTACCTTCTAAATCTAAAGTATCTGTTTCTACTCCTACTTTAACACTAGCGATATACTCTTTATCAGTACACGTTAATAATTCATTTATCTTTGTAGCCCTATTAATAGTAATAACTAAAAGTCCTTCAGCCATAGGATCCAAAGTTCCATTATGGCCTATTTTCTTAGTATCAAAAACTTTCTCTAACTTATTAACAACATCTCTTGAAGTTATTCCCTTAGGTTTATTTACTAATAAAACACCACTTTTATTATATAACTTATCATACTCTTCTAAAGTTAAATTATTATCTGTTATGATATTAGCAGTAGACTTACCTACATATCTATAATGCCATGGCTCATAACTATAACCTGTTATATCTTCTTTACCTTTAGGATACCTAAGTATTAGACCATAATCTTTTAATCTCATAATTATCTTATTAAAAATATTCATATATGGTGTTAAATCTTGATATTCATCTACCACTTTACCATTAACAATAATATCTATATCAAAACAAAGCCCAGTATGATGTTCAGAAAAACCTGGTTCTGCAACATATTTTTTAGTATATGAACTACCAAAAATTCTTAAATATTTACTTTTAGTTTCTTCTTGTTCTTCTATTGTTCTATAACCACTATTAATAGATATTTCAATATTATCTTTTTCTAAATCTTTTTTTAAATCTAAATAAGCTTTTAAAGTCTTTTTTTCAAGTAGATACTCTTTGCCACCACTATCTTTTACTTTTTGAAAACTAAAATTATTAAAGTAATCTTTATTATAAGGATGAGTTTTATTAACCAAAGTTTTATAATTCATCTTATTCCCCTTTTATCTTATCTATAATACTATCAATATGCTCTCCATAAGAAATAGATTCATCATATAAGAATTTTAATTCTGGAATATTTCTAATCTCTATTCTTTTAGCAAGTTCTCCTCTTATAAAACTACTCGCTTTATTTAAGGCTTTTAAAGTCTCCTCTTTTTTTTCTTGCTCTAAAACAGTTACATATATCTTAGAGTAACTTAAGTCATTAGAAGTATCACAATCAGTAACGGTTACAAACTTAAATCTCTCATCTTTTACTTCTAACATTAATATTTTACTTACTTCTTCCATAATCATATGATTAATTCTTTCTATTTTAATATTCATAATATCAGTCCTTTCTTTTTAATTAAGTATAGCATATTTTTTAAATTTTAGGTATAATATGCTTTGTTAGGGGGAATTTAAATGCTAAATAACAAAGAACTAATAAACGAATTAAAAAGTGGCAATAGTAATAAATATATTTTTTTTAAAGAAAAAATTAAAGAAGAATTAAAAAAATATAATATTGAAGGAAATGATCCTATTATTAATGATATCTTTAATAAGGCTTTAGAAACATATACTGAAGATATTAAGATACCTTTTTTATTTCATATAAAAGCGACTGTTAAAAATATACTTTTTCCTAAAGAAGATATCAATACTGGGATATTTACCAAATATGAATATGAGATAATTTCTTTATACTTAAAGAAAGATAATAATAAATATTTATCTAAAGAAGAAATTATTACTAAGTCTAAATGTAGTACTAAAGAATTTCTTAAAATAATTGATAAGTTAAATAATAGTGAAAGTAGTGAAATTATAAAGGTATTCCCTAATTATAAAGATATTATTAAAGACCGTAAAAATTATTTTTTTCTTAAGTCTACAACTCTCTCTGATACTCAATTATCCATGCTAGAATACTATACTGGTGCCTTAAATAATAATCCATTATCTACTAAAGAGTTATCTATTAAGTTTAATATGAGTAGAACTGATATTACAGATGAATTATTTAAAATTTTCAGAATATTACAGCGAGGTAATGAGTTAGAAAAATTTATATCTAAATATCCTAAGGCTAAGAAAACATTAATGAGAAAAGCAAAATATTTTAATATATCATTAGAAAAAGAGAAAGAAAAAATAGTTACAAGAAATGTTAATAATGATAAAAAAGAACATCTAAGTAAAAATAATATAAAAGTATTAAATGTCCTTACAAAGACAAATGGAAAACTTATTAGTAATGAAGAAGCGATCAAAGAAGGTTTTGAAGACATATTTGATCTTATAAAGAAAAGAGATAAAGTTTATTATAAACTTAAAAATAGTTATATACTTTTAGAAGAAGCTAGTAAAATGTATCCTCACTGTAATATAAAAGGACTTTTAACACGCCCTTCTTTAAATGAAAGAGATATTAAAATTCTAATGTTTTTAGAAAATACTCATAATGAAATACTAACAGACGAAGAGAAAGCAATTAAAGGCCATTTTAAAAGTGTTAAAGCCTATAAAATGGGAATTAATAAATTTTATGCTAAATTAAATAAAAATAATATTTTAATAGACGAAGCCATGATATTTTATAAAGATCTTGATTTATCAGATAAACCGATAACTTTAAGCAATGAAGATATTAAATTAATTACTTTATTAAGCGAACATAAGGGACTTAGTGGTAAAAAATTAGCAGTTATAGGTGGTTATAGAGATGATACTGAATTTAATAATAAAAAATATCAATTACTAAAGAAGATAGATAGAAATAAAGCTTTAGAGAAAAAAATTAAAGATGAGTATCCAGACTTTGAAAGGAAAAACGATAGAAAAAAAGATAAATTAACAAAAGGTAATATAGAAATGATTTCTCTACTAGTAAAACATAAAGATAATCCTATAAGTAGTAAGGAAATGGCTAAAGAATTAGGCATTATTAATGCTAATAGTTATAATGCTTCCAAAACAGCTCTTTATAAACAATTAAAAAATAATGAAACTTTAAAAAGAGAAGCTTTAACATTATTTCCAGACTTTACTATAGAAGGTACTGTTAATGGCCTTACTACCAGATATACAAAAAATGAAATAATCTTTTTACAAGAATTTTGCTTAGTAAAAAATAATGAACTTATATATCAATCTCCAGATACTATATGTAAGAACTTAAATATACAACCGACAACATTTGAAATGATTAAGAAAAGTTCTACTATAAAAGTAGTTAAAAATATGATTGTTGGTACCAATCTAGATCTTATCTTGTGGCCTAACTTTACTAATGAATTTATTACTAGAGATACTTTTAAAGAAGAAAATAGTATTGAATTAGAAGAAGATGATTTAAACTATATTGATAAACCTAGAAGTAAAGATAACTTATTAAATGCTTTAATTGCTTTAGATAATTCTATCTTTAATGATTATGTTAGAGACTGTAATGATATAGAAAGAATAATACTTGCATTAAGATTGGGATACTTTAACAAGAAATTTTTTACTGCTAAAGAAGTTGCTAATATTCTTAATGAAAAGGAAGAAAAAATTATTTTTTTAACAAAAGAATGTTTAAAGGCATCTAAAAATAACTACATAGATGAAAAACAGAAGCAAAAAATTTTAATTTAAACTAAAAAGTAGGAATCTCTCCTACTTTTTATCTTTCTACTTCTACAAGTTCATATACTTCTATAGTATCTCCTTCTTTATAATCTTGGAAGTTATCTAAAGTAAGTCCACAATCATGATCTTTAGATATTTCCTTAACTTGGTCTTTTTCATGTTGAAGTGACTTTATAGAGCCATTATAAATAACAATACCATCTCTTATTACTCTAGCTTTATCATTATTTTTAATAATACCTGAAGTTACATGACAACCTGCAATCATACCAACTTTAGAAAATTTAAATAATTGACGTATTTCAGCTGTACCAGTAACTTTTTCTTCATAAATTGGCTCTAACATACCTTTCATAGCTTTTTCCATATCTTCAACAACTTTATATATAATATCGTATGTTCTAATTTCGATACCATATTCTTTTGCCATGTCTTGAACTTTATTGCTTCCTCTAACATTAAAGCCAATAACTATAGCATTAGAAGCCCCTGCAAGAACAATATCACTTTCTGTAATACCGCCAACTGCACCACGAATAATATTTATTTTAACACCTTCTACGTCAATCTTTTCTAAAGATGACCTAACAGCTTCTAAACTACCATTAGTATCTGCTTTTAATATAACATTTATCTCTTTTAAACCTTCATTAATTCTACCAAATAACTCCTCTAAACTCATACCAGTTCTATTAGTGTCAGCTTGTTTTTCTCTTAAAGCTCTATCACTTGCTATTTGTTTAGCTTGTTTTTCCGTTTCAAAAGCCATAAATTTATCTCCAGCACTTGGAACACTAGATAGTCCTGTTATCTCTACTGGCATAGATGGAGGAGCAGTGGTTATGTTTCTTCCTAAATCATCTTTAAGAGTTCTAACTTTACCAAAAGCTGTTCCTACAACAATAGGATCACCTAATCTTAAAGTACCATTTTGGATTAACAAAGTTGCAACTGCCCCTACATGTTTATCCATTTTACTTTCAAGAACAGCCCCAGTTGCATAACGATTAGGATTAGCTTTTAATTCACTCATCTCAGCGATTAATAAAATGTTTTCAAGTAATTCATCAACACCTTCTCCAGTTTTAGCAGAGATTTTAGTAACAATCGTATCTCCACCCCACTCCTCTGGAGTAAGACCTGCTTCGACTAAACCAGTCATTACCCTATCTACATTAGCTTCAGGTTTATCTATTTTATTGATACAAACAATGATAGGAACTTTAGCAGCTTTAGCATGATCAATTGCTTCCTTAGTCTGAGGCATAACCCCATCATCTGCTGCTACGATAATGATAACTATATCAGTTACACTAGCTCCTCTTGCTCTCATCTCCGTAAAAGCAGCATGTCCTGGTGTATCAATAAAGGTTATCTTCTTACCTTTACATTCCACTTGATATGCTCCAATCTCTTGAGTAATACCACCAGCTTCTCCACCTGCTACATTACTTTCTCTAATGTAGTCTAAAAGAGTTGTCTTACCATGATCAACATGTCCCATAATAGTAACAACAGGAGGACGTTCTACTAAGTCTTCTTCCTTATCTTCAATCTCATAATTTTCAAAATTAGAAATATCTGCTGTCTCTTCTTTTTTTACTGTTTTATTATAATCTAAAGCAAGTACTTCTACATCTTCAAAACTAAGAGAATTGTTTAAGGTTGCCATAATACCTAGCCCCATTAATTTCTTAATAATTTCCCCTGTAGAAACATCTAAAAGATCTGCAAGTTCTTTAACAGTCATACCTTCTTTATATAGTAAAACATTCTCATCTACTACTTGTTCATTACTTTGTAGTTTCTCTTTATGTTTATAGATTTTCTTTCTTTCTTGTCTAAAATTACTCTTATCTTTATCTTGCTTCTTAACTTTCTTTACTTTACTTGTCTTAATCTCGTGGTCATTTGTAAGATTAGCTTCATAAGCAATTTGTTCAGCTTTCTCATCTAAAGAGAAGTCTTTAATCATCTCTTCATCTGGAGTATCTTCTACATAATCTTCTTCATCTTGAAAAGAATTATCTAGAAGGATAATCTCATCATCACTAAGAAATCTATCTAAATCACTTGTATCCATAGAAAGACTTTCCATATGTTTAACTATATCTTCAACACTTCTATTAACATCTTCTGCATATTCTCTTATTGTCATATAATCACCTCACTCTAATATTTTTCTTATTTCATCATATACCTCATTACTAATATTACATTCTAATTTTCTCTCTAAGCTCTTTTTCTTAATCGCTTCATCTAAGACTTTTACATCTCTTTTAATATATGCACCTCTACCGTTCATTTTTCCAGTTAAATCAACTTTTACTTCGCCTTCTTTATTTTTAACTACTCTAAGAAGGTCTCTTTTATCTAATTTTTCTCCTGTAACAACACAGGTTCTAAGAGGAATCTTTCTAGTTTTCATAACTACCTCCTATTCTTCTGATTTTATACTAATACCCATCTCTTTAGCTTGTTCACTAGTTTTAATATCTATTTTATATTTAGTAAGTCTAGTAGCAAGTTTAGCATTAAGGCCTTTTTTGCCGATAGCAAGTGAGAAGTTATCTCCATCTGCAATTACTAAAGCTTCCTTCTTCTTAGGATCAGTAATTAACACTGTTAAATCTTTAGCAGGACTTAAGGCATTAGCGATAAATACTGCAGGATCACTATCATATTTAACAATATCTACTTTCTCACCGTTAAGTTCTGTTATGATAGAAGCGATACGGCTACCACGTTCTCCTATACATGCTCCAATAGGATCAACTTTAGGATTCTCTGAGTATACTGCTACTTTACTTCTAACCCCTGCTTCTCTTGCAACACTATATAAAAGTACTGTTCCATCAACAAGCTCTGGTATTTCAATTTCAAATAGTCTTTTAACAAAACCATAATTTCTTCTACTTAAAAGTACAAGTAAACTTCTACCATTATTATCTACTTTAGTAACATAGACTTTAATCTGACTACCCATCTTTATCTTTTCACCAGGTATAATATCTTTCTTAGGTAAGATACCATTAGTACGTCCTAAGTCTATAAAGTAGTTATCAGTATCTTCAAGAGCAACTGTACCAACAAGTAATTCATCTTGTTTATCCCCAAACTCATCTGTAATACTACTTCTTTCTGCTTCTCTAATCTTTTGAATAACTACTTGTTTAGCAGTAGATGCTGCAACTCTACCAAAGTCTTTAGGAGTAACTTCAGTATCAATAGTATCTCCAACATTAACAGTCTTATCTATTTTTCTAGCATCACTAAGTTTAATCTCAGTACCAGGATTAAAGAAACTAATCTTTTCTTTATCATCCTCTTCCTTCTCCTTAGCTTTCTCTTCTTCTTTAAACTCTTTTTCACTGATTTCAGTATCTAAATCATCATCTTCTGCATAACGTTCAAATAAAGCATCTTCATACTCTTCTTTAGTCATCTTATCATCAGGTACAACAGTTAAATATGAATATACTTTAATATCACCATTATTTTCATTAATTAGAACTTTTACATTATTATTTTTACTTTTAGCATTCTTCTTATAAGCACTAGTTAAAGCATTTCTCATCGCTTCAAAGATAACCTCTTTATCTATATGTTTTTCTTTAACTACTAAGTCAACTGCTTTAAGAAACTCTTTTCCATCCATTTTACACATCTCCCTTCTCTTTAGAATGAATATCAAGTACATCGATATCATCACATAAATTATTCTCATCCATAATAGGATTAATTATTTTAGTCGCTTCTGTTATTTTATTAACATCAATAACTTCATCGCTATCAAGTTCAATATTTAATGATTTAACTCCCTCTTCAGTAGAATAATAAACACTACTAACAAAGAGTCCTAAGTCTTTAATTTTTTCTCCTACTAAAGCTTTTACTTTATCTTCCATTACTACCTCCTTACAAATTAAAGAGCGAAGTTTTTTAAACTTCACTCCTTTCTTGAAATTAATTATACTATATAAAATTATTTTTGTCAAAACTGTGATTAATAAAACAAAATGTCCGCTTTTTTCATAAGTATTTACAAAACAAAATGTCCTATTATAAAGTAGCTATA